>CAYQTM010000144.1:0-5260 GCA_964420355.1 uncultured Opitutales bacterium | reverse complement strand
CTGACGGCGTTGCTCCTCAGTTACAGATTCCAATATGCTCCATCGTCGCGCCTTGCCAGCGAACAAAATTCCGGCGTCCTATCGCCACACTTATTTTCTTCCAAGTTCTAAGCTTCGGCGCGTTACACCTTGTTCGCCTGCGCCTCGGGCTTTTCGCCTGCGAGCGCCTTAATCAGGTTGCGCGCGGCCATGCCGGCCTGCCGCTGGACGCTTTCGTAAGTGCGCGAGCCGATGTGCGGCGTAACGATGCAGTTGGGTGCCGAAAGCAGCGGGTGGTCGGCGGCGGGTGGTTCCTCGTCGAGCACATCCGTGCCGTAGCCGCCCACCTTGCCGCTTTTCAGCCCCTCGAGCACGGCGGGCACCGAGACCAACTCGCCGCGCGCGCAGTTCAAAATCACTACCCCATCGCGCATCTTGGCGATGCTCTCGGTATTGATCATATCACGCGTCTCGGGGCTGAGGTTGGTGTGGAGCGAGAGCACATCGGCTTTTTCAAACACGGCTTCCACGCTGTTCGCGCGCTCGATCCCCAGCTCGGCGGCAAAGTCCTCCGGCCAGTAAATGTCGTAGCCGATGATCGGCATTCCGAAAGCTTTCGCCCGCAGCGCCACCTCGCGCCCGATCCGCCCCAAGCCGATGATGCCCAAGGTCTTGCCCATGATCTCGTGGCCGGTCAGCCGCTTCCACTCGCCGGCGCGGGTGTGATTGGCCTCGGTCACCAACTGGCGAAAGAGCGCGAGCATCAGCGCGAAGGTGTGCTCGGCCACCGTGGTGTGGTTGACGCCGGGGCAGAAGGTGATCGGAATTTTCTTGGAGGTGGCGTAATCGACATCGATTTTGTCCAGCCCGATGCCGTATTTGGAAATGACCTTGAGGCGCGGCAGCGATTTGTCGATGACTGCGGCTGTGATCGCATCGTCGCCGCAGAGGAAGGCATCGAACTCGCCCGCCAGCTCCAGCATCCGCGCCTCGGGGAGCGGGCCGCGCTCGCGCACGATCTCAAACCCGGCGTCCTCCAGTAACTGGTGGTGCGCGCCGGGCGTGTCTTGGAAAGAAGTGGTGGTTAGGAGAACCTTGGTCATGCAGCACTTCTACATCCGAACCGAGGCGCGGCACAAGCTTTTCGCGCCGAATTGCTACACCCCGGCCAGCGATTCCTCGCGTTTTTCCTGTTTGCGGCGCTCGTTGGCGTCGAGGATACGCTTGCGGATGCGGAGGTGGTTGGGGGTGGCCTCGACGAATTCGTCGGGGTTGATGTATTCGATGGCGCGTTCGAGCGAGAACTCGACGGGCGGGGTGAGCATGATGCCCTTGCCATCGCCCTGACTGCGCATGTTGTCGAGCTGCTTGGCTTTGCAGGGGTTGACTGGCATGTTCTCCTTGCGCGGGTTCTCGCCGACCACCTGCCCGGCATAGACTTCCTCGCCGGGGCCGACGAAGAGCTTGCCGCGCAGTTGCAGGGTGTCGAGCGCGTAGGCCATCGTTTTGCCCTGCTCCATGCTGACGAGCGTGCCGGTGTTGCGGGTGACGATTTCTCCGCAGTAGGGGCGGTATTCGAGGAACATGTGGCTCATCACGCCGTGGCCGCTGGTCAGGGTGGTGAGGTCGCTCTCGAAGCCAATCAGGCCACGGGTGGGTGCCTCGGCTTCGACCGTTACGCTGCCGTGGTGGTGATCCATGTTGGTGATCTTGGCCTTGCGGCGCGAGAGGTTTTCCATCACTGCGCCCAGTTCGGCCTCGGGCGCCTCGATCCAGACTTTTTCAAAAGGCTCCAGACGCCCGCCCTCGTCGTGGCGATAAATAACGGTCGGACGGCTCACCAGCACCTCGTAGCCCTCGCGGCGCATCTGTTCGACCAGCACGGCGATCTGCATCGCGCCGCGCGCCGAGACGAGGAAGCGCGTGCCCTCACCGGTGTCCTCGATCTTGATCGAAATGTTCGATTTCTGCTCGCGCGCCAGGCGTTCGCGGATCTGGCGGCTGGTGACTTTTTTGCCATCGCGCCCGGCCAGCGGCCCGTCATTCACGCAGAAATCCATCTGGATGGTCGCGGGGTCGATCTCGACGAAGGGCAGGCGCTCGGCGTTGGGGTCGGCAGCGAGCGTGTCGCCGATGTCGATGTCCTCGAAGCCGGCCAGACCGATGATGTCGCCCGCCGTGCCGTCCTGGGTGTCGGCAGTGCGCAAGCCCGTGTAGGTGAACACCTTAGTAGCCTTGACCGGCTGGCTGCTGCCGTCCTTGCGCAGGGCGTGCAGGCGCAGCGCGGTCATCGCCGCGCCGCTCAGCACCTTGCCGATCGCGATGCGCCCGACGAAGTCGCTCCAGTCGATATTTGAGACCAACATGCGGAAGTCGCCAGGCTCGGTATGCGGCGCAGGGATGTAATCGCGCACGGTCTCGAAGAGCGCCTGCATGTCCTGACGCTTGCCGTCGATGCTGCGGTCCGCCCAGCCGTTTTTGGCGCTGGCATAGAGGAAGGGCGCGTTGAACTGCGCCTCGGTGGCATCGAGTTCGAGGAACAGCTCCAGCACCTTGTCGTGCACCCAGTCGGGGCGGGCGTTGTCGCGGTCGATTTTGTTAATAACGACGATGGGATGCAGGCCGTGGCTGAGCGCCTTGCGCAGCACAAAGCGGGTCTGCGCCTGCGGCCCGTCGAGCGCATCGACCAGCAGCAGCACGCCGTCCACCATCTTCATCACCCGCTCCACCTCCGCGCCAAAGTCGGCGTGACCCGGTGTGTCGACGATGTTGAAAATCATGTCCTCCCAGTGCACCGACGTATTCTTCGCCTTGATCGTGATGCCCTTTTCGCGCTCCAAGTCCATGCTGTCCATGGCGCGCTCTTCGATCTGCTGGTTGTCGCGAAAGGTGCCGCTCTGCCGCAGGAGGCAGTCGACGAGGGTGGTTTTACCATGATCGACGTGCGCGATGATGGCGATATTGCGGATGTGGCTGGCTGACATGACTCGATGGTTCCGCGCCGGAAAATAGGGCGCAGCGAACCATGTAATCCGAATATCGGCTCAATGGCGAGCCTGGATTTCAGTAAAAAACGTGCGCGAGGAGGCTACTCGGCGGCTTCGGGCTGCGGGCTGGGTGGGCTGTTGTAGCGGTAGCCGGCGTTGGGGTTGCGCGGGTCGAAGGCGAAGGCGTCGCGATTGTCGAGGAACATGCGCAGGACGGTCGAGGGGATGGAGAAGGAGAGGCCTTCGGCACCCATGCCGACGACCTTCATGTTGTTCACGCCGATCACCTCGCCGCGCAGGTTGAAGAGCGGCCCGCCGGAGTTGCCGGGGCTGATCTGCGCGGTGGTCTGGATGTAGATCTTGCCGTCGATCAGGCGGTTGCGGATGCTGACGATGCCCTGCGACACCGTGCGATCAAGGCCGAGCGGGCTGCCGATGGCGAAGAGGGGCTGGCCGGGGCGCAATTCGCTGGCGTTGCCGATGGGGACGGTCGGGAAGCTACGGTCGGCTCCCTCGATTTTGAGAAGCGCCAAATCCATCTCGGGGTTGCTGGCGACGATGCGCACCTGGTCGTAGGGCTTGCGGACGAGATCCATCTCGCCCTGCTCGAAGACGGTCACGCCGATTTTGTGCTCGCCCGCGATGACGTGGTCGTTGGTGACCACATAGCCGTCAGGGTGGACAATGAAGCCGGAGCCGAGGCCGCTCGGGGTCTCGATCAGCACGACGGCCTCGCCCTGGCGCTCGACCAGCTCCTTGACGGGCAGCTCTTCGCTCTCGTCGCCCAGCGCGTAGAGGCCGGTGGACACGGGCATCTCGATCTCGGTGGTCTCACTCATCGAGATGCTCAGAATCGCTTCGCGCGGCACGGTGAAGACCTCGAAACCGAGGTCGACGATCACCGCCTCGGGGCGGTCGCGCAGGATCTCGCCGCGCAGCTTGCCGCCCTGACGCAGCTCGATGGTGGCCATTTCCGCCGCCAATTGCCCTATCAGGCCGATCAGCAGCCCCAGCACTATACATAGTCGCATAACTGCATCATGCCCAATCGCGCCCAAACTTCAACCCCTTAGCGCAGCTCATGGAAAGCCGCTCTAATGTTGCGGCTTAGGGGCTGAGGCGCTCGGTTGTCCAGGTGGCGTCGGGTTGGGCGCGGTAGAGGAAGCGGTCGTGGAGGCGGCTGGGGCGTCCTTGCCAGAATTCCACGGTGTCGGGGGCGATGGCGTAGCCGCCCCAGAAGGAGGGAAGGGGGACTTCCCCTTTGGCGAATTTGCGCTTCATTTCGTCCCATTTCATTTCCAGCAGCTTGCGCGAGGTGATGACGCTGCTCTGCTTGGAGGCCCAGGCGCCGAGCTTGCTGCCGAAGGGGCGGCTGGCGAAATACTGCAAGACGCGGCGGCGCGTGAGCAGCTCGGCACGCCCAGTGACGATGACCTGCCGCTCCAGCGGAAGCCAGAGGAAGAGCAGGGAGACGCGGTCGTTGGCCTCGATGTGGCGGGCTTTGTTGCTTTCGAGGTTGGTAAAAAAGAGCAGGCGCTTGTTTTCGATCCCCTTGAGGAGCACCGTGCGCTGCCAGGGCTGTCCCTCGGCGTCGACCGTGCTGAGCACCATTGCATTGGGTTCGGGCACCTGCGCCTCGACCGCCTGTTCGAGCCAGAGGTTGAGCTGTTCGGTGGGTTCGGGCGCGAGGGTGTCCCGTTCGAGTGCGCCTTTCATGTAATCTTCCCGCAGTTGCGCCAAATCCATTTTATAATAGATGGCGCGGGTTTGGGGTGGCGTCAAACGCCGGTTTCGACAAACGTTTTACACAATAGCGAAAAACGATTTCGGGGGAGGAACCTCAATCATTAGAGTGTTATTTCGCGATCCGCACCAATCTGCTTGGCGGCAAAGACTTACCTGCAAATTATGCGTTGAAACAATCCAGCTCCAACGGGGCGACTTATGTAAGCCCGGGGCAACGCCCCGGGATGCGGATACCCCAGCAAAGCCCTGAAAGGGCGCGTTCAACTTTAATAAGGGGCAATTCGGTCGCCCTTTCAGGGCTATTGCTGGTGATGGCTTCCGAATCCCGGGGCGTTGCCCCGGGCTGGCTTGTTATGCCCTTTTCAGGGCAAAGGAAGCGTTTTTATCGATCCAAGCGAGCGCCCCATTCAACCCTACTGTGGGGTCAAGGTTTGAAATGGATTATCGAAACCTCGGTAATGATTGAGGCAGGCAATCGCAGAAAATCTTTTCAGGGGAGGAACCTCAATCATTAGAGTGTTATTTCGCGATCCGCACCAATCTGCTTG
>CAYQTM010000143.1:0-5284 GCA_964420355.1 uncultured Opitutales bacterium | reverse complement strand
AGTTGCTCCGCTCCGGATGCGAGCCTTCCAGCAAGCGGGGATACCAAGTGATCGGCACCGAGATGCTTTGCCCATCGTCGAGGGTCACAACCAGCGCATCCTCCGTGAAACCCACATCGCAAACTCCCGCGCCCGCTCGACTGCGATCAAGCTGGCGGCGCAGCGGGAGCTTTACAGTGTGGAAGCGCAACTGCTCGCCTTGCTCGACGACCCTTCGGCGAGTCCTGCCCTCAAGGATGGCGCGCTGCGGGCGCTGGGCAACCTTGGCGGCGACCCCGCCCGGCAGGTGCTCGCGAACATAGCTTTCCCGAGCGCGAGCCTTGAACAGACGCGCCTGCAGACCTTGCGCACACTCAGTGCGCAGGAGTAGCCGGCTCGGCTAGGCCGTGCTGGTCGTCGGTCCCGTGCTGTTGCGGGTAGCGATGATGTAGACTGCGTGGATGATGCCCGGGATGTAGCCCAGCAGGGTCAGCAGAATGTTGATCCAGAAGTGCGCCTTGAACCCGACCTGCAGGAACACGCCGAGGGGCGGAAGGATAATTGCGAGAATAATGCGTAATACGTCCATAGGCTTCCAGTGGCGCAAAGGACATGCCAATCCCGCTGCTGCCCGACGCCGCGACGAAAAATCGGCGCGAGTGGAGCGTTTTTGGTTGCAGCGGCTCGCGGCGGCGTCTATTGCATCAGCTAATCCTACGAGATCATGCGATTAGAAAAAGATTCCATGGGCGAGATGCAGGTGCCCGAAGAGGCTCTGTATGGCGCGTCGACCCAGCGCGCAGTGTTAAACTTTCCGATCAGCGGTCGGGCGATGCCCGAGGGCTTCATTCGGGGGCTGGGCGTGGTGAAGGCCGCCTGCGCGACCGCCAATGAGGAACTGGGGCGCCTGGAGGCCGCGAAGGCGGAGCTGATTCGTCAGGCTTGCGCCGAGGTCGAGGCGGGCAAGCTTAGCCAGCACTTCCCGGTGGACATTTTCCAGACGGGATCCGGCACCTCGTCGAATATGAACTTGAATGAGGTGGTGTCCAACCGCGCCGCGCAGATCAAGGGCAATGCGATTGGGTCGAAGGATCCGGTGCATCCTAACGATGATGTCAATATGGGGCAGTCCTCCAACGACATCATTCCGACCGTGCTGCACGTGTCGGTTGCGGTGGCGATCCAGCAGACGCTGGTGCCCGCGCTCAAGACCCTGCAAAGCGAGCTGGAGGCCAAGAGCGCCGAGTTCGACAAGGTCATCAAGATCGGGCGCACCCACCTGATGGACGCCACCCCGCTCTCGCTCGGGCAGGAGTTTTCGGGCTACGCCGCGCAGGTGAAAAAGGCCGTGCGTCGCGCCGAAGAGGCGGTCGAAAAGCTCGGCGAGCTGGCCATCGGCGGCACGGCGGTCGGCACGGGCATCAACTGCCACCCCGAGTTTCCGGGCAAGGTCGCGCGCATTCTCAGCGAGAAGACGGGCATTGCCTTCCGCGAGGCCGACAATCACTTTGAGGCACAGGCCGGGCGCGACGACGCGGTCGAGGTGGCCGGTCTGCTCGCGACCATCGCCGCCAGCCTGACCAAGATCGCCAACGACATCCGCCTGCTCGGCTCCGGCCCCCGCAGCGGTCTCGGCGAGCTGTCGCTGCCTTCCACTCAACCCGGTTCGAGTATCATGCCGGGCAAGGTCAACCCCGTGATGAGCGAGATGCTCGTGCAGGCGGGCATTTTCGTGATGGGCAACACCAACATGGTGCAGATGGCCGGGCGCGACGGGCATTTCGAGCTGAACGTCACCATCCCGCTGATCGCCGCCGCACTGCACGACAGCGTGACCGTGCTGGCCAACGGCGCGACCACCTTCGCCGAGCGCTGCGTCAAGGGCATTGAGGCCAACGAGGGCACCTGCCGCGATCTCGTCGAGCGCAGCCTCATGCTGGTGACCGCGCTCAACCCCTACATCGGCTACGACAAGGCGGCCTATGTCGCCAAGAAAGCCTTCGCCGAAAACAAGACCCTCAAGGACATCATCCGCGAAGAAAAGCTGATGGACGAAGAGACGATGAACAAGGCGCTCGACCCCAGCACGATGATTACGCCCAAGGGCTGAGGCGTTCGAAGTTCAAAGGTCGAAGGTCAAAGTTCAAAGTTCTTTCGGTCGTGCGCTCGCTGCGAGGTGGGCGCACGGCTTTTTTTCGCGACGGTCATTGACCCGTGCTGGTGGCGGCGATCGGTTGGGTGGCGAGGGGTCGGGAGTCGAAGTATTGCTCGAAGAGGGCGCGGGCGATGGGGGCTGCGGTGGAGCCGCCGTGGTAGTTGTCGTTGGGGTCGGTGCCTTCAACCATCACGCAGACGGCGACGCGCGGGTTGTCCATCGGCGCGAGTCCGACAAACCAGGCCAGCGTCAGATCTTCGCCCTTGGAGCGCACCTGCGCCGTGCCGGTCTTGCCGCCCAACTGCACGTTGGGCAGGGCGGCCAGCTTGGCGGTGCCGCCGCGCGCGGCCAGAATCATGCCGTCGTAAACCGCCTGCAAGTCCTCAGGGTCGAGGTTGAGCGGCTCGGCTCCGTGGTCGGGCAGCGGCGCATCGAGCGGCTGGCGCAGCAGAGTCGGGCGGGTGCGCGTCTCGGCGCGACCCAACGATGCCGTGGCGAGCGCCATGTGCAGCGGGGTGGTCAGCAGGTAGCCTTGGCCGATCGAGGCGTTCGCGGTGTCGCCGGGCACCCAGCCGCCGCGCCCGCTTTCGCGCTTCCACTCCTTGTCGGGCACGATCATGTGGCGGGCGGTATAGGGCAGCTCGATGCCGGTCGGCTCGCCCAGCCCAAAGCGCTTGGCCTCGGCCGCGATGTTGTCGATGGAGGTGGGCAGGCCGACTTTATAAAAGAAGACGTTGCTGCTGACCGCCAGGGCGCGCTGCACGTCGATGATGCCGAAGCCCGCGCGGTTGTGATCGGGGAAGAGGCGGTTGCCGACCCGAAAGTAGCCGGGGCAGTCGATCAGGGTAGCGGGCGTGATGATCCCCTGCCGCAGCGCCGAGATCGCCGTGATCAGCTTGAAGGTCGAGCCGGGTGGATAAAGCCCCTGCACCGCGCGGTTGAGGTGGGCACCCTGCTCGTTGATCTCCGCCCAGACGTCCGCCGAGATAAAGGGTGCCATTTCGTTGAGGTCGTAGCCGGGCGTGCTGGCCAGCGCGAGCACCTCGCCCGTCTGCACATCGAGCGCCACCGCCGCGCCCACCTTGTCGCCCAGCGCCTGCTCGGCGGCGAGCTGCATCTGGATGTCGAGGCTGGTGTAGATCGGCTCGCCCTGAGTCGCGGCGATGCGGTGCTCCTCGAGCGTCGCATACTGGTAGCCCGAGGGGTCGACCAGATGGATCGACACGCCGGTGCGCCCGCGCAGTTGCTCATCAAAGTAGCGTTCGAGTCCCGTGCGCCCCTCCTGCCCCTTAAATTCAAAGGTCATCAGATCGTCGCCCGGCAGCCCCTCGGTCGACTCCTCGATCAGGGTGGTCACGGTGTAGCCCAGCGTATGCGCAGCCGCCGAGCTATAGGGGTAGTAGCGCGCGCTGTCGGTGAAAATCTGCACCGGCGAGTTGACCGGCAGGTGCTCGATCAGCGCCGCATATTCCTCGGGCGTCAGGTCGTTCACCAGCGTGAAGGGCATCAGCAGCTCGCGCCAAAAGTGGTTTTTCAAATCGCGCAGCTCCAGCCGCTCGTCGCGCCCCGTGACGCGATTGATCTCGGCCAGATACTCCTCGATCACCGACTGGCGCGAGTCCCAGACGAAGGCATCGTAATCAAACTCCACCTCCTGTCCGGCCTCGCGCGCCGCCCGGTAGAGCCGCAGCCGCTCCGAAAACGCCCGCCGAAACTCCGGCCGCAGACGCTGGATGCCGTCGGGGTAAATCACCGCCGAATAGCGCGGGCGGTTCCCCACCAGCAGCTCGCCATTGCGGTCGTATATATTGCCGCGTGGCCCTGGCTGCAGAATCCGCCGCTGTGCCTGCACCTCCTCGATCGCCCGCAGGCGCGCCCCATCGACGAACTGCCGCCAGGCCACCCCGCCGATCAGCACCGCCAGCATCACCAGCAGCGCCTTCACCAGCAGCGCCAGGCGCGGATTTCGATTATTCGCCGTATCGTGAACCACAGTAACGGATGCAACAGACTCTTATGCCTTACGACAATACAGAACCCGCTCGCGTTCAAAATGTTCCATGCGCCCCGCCACCCTCGCTGCTATCCACCCAGCTTGCGCCTGCGCCAGGCGAGGTAGCCCAGACCAAATAAACCGAGGAGCAGGGCGGCCTGGCGAGGCTCGGGGACGGAGGAGATTTCGTAGCCGAGGTCGCGCAGCATGGCGACATCGAGGGCACCCCACTCGCGGCGGGTCTCGCCGGGCGCGATGGTGGGCTTCATGATGGTGTCCTCGGCATCGAAGTCCAGGTGGCTGAGGCTCGAACCCGCCGCAAAAACCTCTGGCGCGTAAACCGGGGCGGGCGCTCCGCCATTGGCCGCCCGCATGTTGGCCGAATCGTAATACAGCTCGCCGCTGGTCATCAGGGCTGACCATTCGCTCTCGGTCAGGTTGAGGTCAATCAGCCGGTTGCCCTGGCTGTCGCAGAGAAAGGTGTCATAGATCGTATGCGAGCCCACGGTCGATCCGCCGTCGGCAGTGAAGAGCGAGGTCACGCCCAGCAGGTGGGTCATCTCATGGTAAAGCACCGAGTAGAGGTCGTATTGGCTGGAATTGGGCAGTCCATTGACGGCGAAATCGTAGGCCAAATTGACGTTGAGATAACCTTGGATAGCAGAGGATTTGGCCGCACCCGAGGTAATCTGGTAATTGAGCAATCCACCATATACATGGGTCGGGTCGGGTGAGTAAAGCCCAGCAGCCGAAGCGAGCGAGCCAGTCGGCTCGTTGTTGTAACTGACCTGAATATTCACCATCGCATCCTGCTCGATGCGGAAGCCAATCGCCGTGCCAACATCCTTCAGCAGGTTGTGCCGATGAAACCAATTGTCTAAGCCTTCCGGGGCTTCGTGGAAGTTGCTCCCTGCGCCATACTGAAAGGAGAAAGTGACGGCTCCGCTGCCGACTAGTGGGCAGATCAAGACTGCTAATATCAGTCTGGCAATCGGAGTCACATTCCTAATGATCTACATTTTTCAATAACATGCAATAGCCATTTACAAGTTACTTACAATTTTTGCCAGAGGCATAATTATGGGGTTTTCCCACGCCCCAACGGGCATGTGCGTCAAGTTAAGCGAATTCTTCCCAAATTTCGGAGAAGTTTTTGC
>CAYQTM010000142.1:0-5294 GCA_964420355.1 uncultured Opitutales bacterium | reverse complement strand
CCAGCGGCGCGGGGTGATGCCGTTGGTCTTGTTCTGCAGCTTGCCGGGGTAGAGCGCGTTGAAGTCGGCAAAGGTGAATTGCCGGAGCAACTGAGTATGCAGCGCGGCGACGCCGTTGACCGCATGGCTGGCGACCACCGAGAGGTAGGCCATGCGCACCATCTTGGGGTGGCCTTCTTCGATCAGCGAGAGGTCGCGCTTTTTCTGGTCGTCGCCCGGCCACTTGCAGGCCACCTCGTCCTCGATGTAGCGCTGGTTGATCTCGTAAATGATCTGCATGTGGCGCGGCAGCACGCGCTCAAGGAGCGGCACCGACCACTTTTCGAGCGCTTCGGGCAGGAGGGTGTGGTTGGTGTAGGCAAAGGTCTGGCGGCAGATTTCCCAGGCTTCGTTCCAGTCGAGCTTGATTTCGTCGATAAAGATGCGCATCAGCTCGGCGATTGCGATGGCCGGGTGGGTGTCGTTGAGCTGGATGGCGCACTTGCTGGGGAAGTCGCGCCAGTCGCTGTTCTTTTTGAGGAAGCGGCGGATGATGTCGTGCAGGCTGCAACAGACGAAGAAGTATTGCTGCACCAGGCGCAGCTCCTTGCCATTCTCGCTGGTGTCGTTGGGGTAGAGCACCTTGGAGACGGTTTCGCTCATCGCTTTTTCGCGCACGGCCTCGACGTAGTCGCCGCGATTGAACACTTGCAGGTCGAACTCCTGCGAGGCCTTGGCCTCCCAGAGGCGAAGGAAATTGACGGTCTCAGCGCCGTAGCCGCAGATCGGGATGTCGTAGGGCACGCCCTCGATCACCTGCGCGGGCACCCACTCGGGCGAGAAGTCGCCCTTGTCGTTGAAGCGGTGCTCCACTCGCCCGTAGAGGCGCACTTTCTGGGTGTATTCGGGGCGGCAGATCTCCCAGGGGTCGCCCGCCTGCTGCCAGTTGTCGGGGTGTTCGATCTGGTAGCCGTTGACAAACTCCTGGCGGAAGAGGCCGTATTCGTAGCGGATGCCGTAGCCCACCGCGGGCAGGTCGAGGGTGGCCAGCGAGTCAAGGAAGCAGGCGGCAAGACGCCCGAGGCCGCCGTTGCCCAGCCCCATGTCGCGCTCTTCGCGCTCCATCGCGTGGATGTCGATGTCCTGCAACTGCGCGGCCTCGCACATCGCTTGATACAGGCCGCTGTTGTAAAGGTTGTTCTTGTAGAGCCGCCCCATCAGGTATTCGAGGCTCAGGTAATAGACGCGCTTGGTGTTGGCCTCGTTGTGGACGTCCATCGTCTTGATGAAGCGCTCCATGATGCGGTCGCGGGCGGCGAGGGCGCTGCTCGTCCACCAGTCGCGCATGGTGGCGGTCTCGGGGTCGCGCGCCAGCGTGAACTTCAGGTGATTGCGCATCGACACCTGCAAGCCCTCGGGCGAGTTGTCCTTATTATACTTGAAACCGGGTGCCGTCAGATGCGGCTGCCCGGTGACATCGTGCCCATTCTTGTCGAGCGGGCTCTTGGTTTTCTTGGTAGCGGAGCGAGTGGTTTTCGGAGCCATGGTCGATGAAAAGTCGGCGGTTGTTCTGCAATATACATACCAGAGTCAGAAACTCTGATAACAACGTCCAGCTTAAGCCCTTACCGCTATTTGAAAAGAGCAGATCAATAATATCGGCAAAAAAGTAGCGGTGGCACTTAGGCGGTGGTTAGTCGGTCTGCTCGGTTTTTAACCAGAAGTAGGCGCGCTTGAGGTAAACGAGGCCGCTGGCGATGGTGCTGATGGCGATGAGCAGGCCGATGGCGGATTCGATTTTTTGGACGGCCTCGGGGACGGGCGCGAAGTAGGCGTTGGTCAGCAATATGAGGGCGATGTAGGTGACCTGGAGGGCGGTATTGGCTTTGCCGAAGACGTTGGGCAGCATCTTGGCGCGCTGTCGGTAGCGCCAGGAGACGGCTGCGCCCACCAGCATGAAGAAATCGCGCCCGAAAAACACCACCAGCAGCCAGGTGGGGATGACGTCGACCCACCAGCCCGCCGCGACCACGCCGTTGATGAGCAGCTTGTCGGCGAGGGGATCGAGGATCTGACCCAGACGGGTGATGGCGTCGAGCCGGCGCGCGAGGAAGCCGTCGAGGGCGTCCGTCATCCCCGTGGCCAGAAAGAGCCAGAAAGCCGGGACAAATTGGCGCTCCAACACCAGCCAGACCAGCAACGGCACCATAATGAGCCGGAGGAAGGCCAGCGTGTTGGGTATTTGCCGATAAACGGATCGCACGGGGCAACCCTACAACGCAAGTGGCTGACTCGCAAGCGGAACTAAGCGGGTGAAGCCTTTAGCCCGGTTGGATGCCGGTGAGGCGGCGGGCGACCCCGAGGAGGCTGCTGCGGTAGGCGAGCTGGCTTTCGAGGGCTTCCGGGAGGGCGCGGGCACCGAGCAGGGCACCGCTCAGGCCGCCTGCGAGCGCTCCGGCGAGGGCGCTGGGCTGGAGGTCGAGGGTGCGGTCGACGAGGCTCTGAAAAGTGGGCGCAATGCTGAGAGCCTGGGTGGTAATGGCGAGGAGGTGGTCGGCGCGGAGGCTCGGGCAGGGGCGCGGCGGCTGGCGCTCGAAGGCGGGCGCGAGGAGGTCGATGCACATGGAGCCTTGCCAGATGTCGGGCGTCGGCTGATAGGGGAAGCGCGCGAGCACGCGGCGCGATTCGCCACCGGCAGCACCCGCGACGAGCGCCGCCAGATAGCGGGTGGCCTCAATGGTGTGCGGGTCGCTGTGGGTGAGCTGACAGAGCGCCTGTCCGCACTGGGCGGCTTCAACCGGGCGGGCGGCATAGCGCAGCCCGGCGATCACCCCGCGCACCAGCGGCAGGGGCGTGCCGAGCAGGCGCGGCGGTGCGGCCACCGGTGCCGAGCGGTCGAGCTGTTGCTCGAAGGCTTCGAGGGCGGCGCGGGTGGAGGCGTCGAGCGCGTAGCCGCGATTGCGGGCGCTCCAGTAGCCCTCGCTCAGGTAGCGGCGGATGCGCAAAAACCAGTCCATCGGCGAGACCTGCCCGGCCTCCAGCAGGCTCTCGGCGGTCAGCATGGCCTGCGAGGTCGGCTCCGACCAGTCGCCGAGCTGCATCCGCCAGGTGCGCTGATGCACCGACACCTGCGGGCGTGCCCGGC
Organism: uncultured Opitutales bacterium; assembly: GCA_964420355.1. Classification (GTDB taxonomy): domain Bacteria; phylum Verrucomicrobiota; class Verrucomicrobiia; order Opitutales; family JABSRG01; genus CAYQTM01. The sequence goes on along the minus strand of CAYQTM010000142.1, from coordinate 2,170 downwards.
GCAGGCGGGCGATCCCCATAGCATCGCCGATGGCCAGCCCCAGCAGGCCGCCATGCACATGACTGGAGCGATCGAGTGGTCGTATCACTATACTAAAGTATCGGCGGCAGACCAGGTAACTTCATTCAGTCCGTAGCTTGCTTCAATCATTAGCGGCTTATTTTGAGATCCGCACCAATCTGTTCGGCTTCAATAGCTTACACAATTGACTTGCGGCGCCTGGCAGTGCAGCTGCGCAAAGTCCTAAGCTCTTGGTTTCACTCCTGTTGACGTTTTTTACCGCGTGCTCGGGATGAGTTCGCACCCGGCGCGCGGGGCTTTGCGGATGGCGCTGAGGCCGTCGCGGCAGGCGGTGGTGAGCATGGTGATGTCGAGCGAGTAGGCGAGGAAACGGTAGCCTTCGTCGAGGCGCTCGCGGACGGCCTCGGGGTCGGGCTGGACGACGTGCAGGCCGGGCACGACGCCGTGGCGCTGGCAGCTTGCGAGGATGGCGTCGCGGGCGGCGAGGTAGGTTTCGTGCTCAAATTGCGCGGTGATGCCCATCGAGGCGGTGAGGTCGTAGGGGCCGATGAAAGCGGCGTCCACGCCGGGCGTGCTGAGGATGGCGTCGATGTTGCGGATGGCGTCGATGTGCTCGATCTGCACCGCAACCAGATTCTCGGCGTTGGCGCGGTCAAACTCGGCCTGCAGGTTCAGTCCATATTGATTCGCGCGGCAAAACCCGACCCCGCGCAGCCCCTGCGGCGGATACTTCACGGCCTGCACGATCTGCTCGGCCTCGCGGCGCGTGCGCACCAGCGGTGCCACCACGCCCCGTGCTCCGGCGTCGAGGTAGCGCTTGACCAGCGCGTAGTCGACCCCATGCAGGCGCACGAGGCAGTCGCAGTCGGGGTTGCCCGAGCGCACCGCCTGGAAAAGCTGCTGAGTCTGCGGCAGGTCGACCGCGCTGTGCTCGACATCGACGCACAAAAAATCGAACCCGCAGGCCGCCATCAGCTCGGCCACAATCGGACTCCCCGAATTGATCCACGAGCCCACCACGGATTCCCCGGCCAGTAACTGCTTCCGAATCGACATTATCGCGCCTCCCTTTGTGTTGGCTTATTGATAATGTAGTATTCGCCCAATCCGTCGCCTTCTGAATCGCGAATGACCGGTCAGTTGCGGCTATGAGCTTCATCGGCTGAATTTAAAGGGTTCACCGAGGCCGGCCTCGATTTCTGCCATGCCGACAAGAGTGCCCTTGATGAAGGAGCAGGGCAGGTCGGGCTTCTCTTCGGCGATCCTGCCGAGGGTAGCCCAATGCTCGATCTGGGAGGTCATGGAGCGCTGCTCGGCTTTGCCGCGAGCCCGGGCGAGCTGAGCCAGCTTGTCGGGGACTCGAATCACGGTGCTCATGGCATGAAAATGTCACAGCAGGCAGCGCACGGCAAGGCGCTTGTAATTTCGCTTTGTCATTGTTGGCTTCGGGCGCTTAAATTGCGTGATGAGTGATCGCCCTTCGTTTGTCGCCTAGCATGTGCGCGGGTTGCCCCGCTCCGGGATTCGCGACTTTTTTGCCATTGTGCAGCAAATGCCACAGGCCATCTCGCTGGGCATCGGTGAGCCGGATTTTGTGACGCCCTGGCACATCCGAGAGGCGGCAATCTTTGCGCTGGAGCAGGGGCGCACCAGCTATACGGACAATCGCGGGCTGATCGGCCTGCGGCGCGAGATCGCCGATTACGTGGGGCGCAACTTTGGGGTGGAGTATGCCCCGGCGGATGAGATTCTGGTGGCGGTCGGCGTGTCCGAGGCGCTCGACATCGCGTTGCGGGCGGTGCTCAATCCCGGCGACAAGGTGCTCTATCACCAGCCCTGCTATGTGTCCTACAGTCCGTCGGTGGTGCTCGCGCACGGCCAGGCCATCGGTGTGCAGACGCGGGTGGAAGACGGTTTTTGCGTCACTGCCGAGGCGCTGCGCGCGGCCTGGGAGCCGGGCGTCAAGGTGCTGCTGCTCAACTGCCCGACCAACCCCACTGGCGGCACCGCCGACCCCGAAAGTCTCCGCGCCATCGCCGACTTTGCCCGCGAAAAGGACTTGCTGGTGATGAGCGACGAAATCTACGCCGAGCTGACCTACGAGGGCGAGCACCACAGCATCGCGGCGCTCCCCGGCATGAAAGAGCGC
>CAYQTM010000141.1:0-5297 GCA_964420355.1 uncultured Opitutales bacterium | reverse complement strand
CCGGTTGAACGCCGGGCATTCGGAGACCTTCATGCCAAGTCCGGGGCCGATCGAGGAGTTCCATGCGCCGGGTGGACCTGGTGTGCGCATCGACACCCATATCTATGCGGGCTATGTGGTACCGCCCTATTACGACTCGATGATCGGCAAGCTGATCGCTCATGGAGAGGATCGCAACGCGGCGCTCGCGCGCATGAGCAACGCGTTGCGCGAGACCATCATCCAAGGCATCAACACCAACATCCCGCTGCATCGGCAGTTGCTAAAGGATGCGGCCTTCCAGCAGGGCGGCGTCAATATCCATTATCTCGAGAAGAAGCTCGGTCTCTGACCGCAGCACCGCTGCACCAACCATGGCCTGGATTGAGCTCGAGCTGTTAGCAAACCGGGACGCGGCACCGCTGATCGAGGCAGCGCTGGAGACTGCTGGAGCGCTAGCGGTGACGCTGGATGACGGTAACCAGGGACTGGCCGAGACGGCTAGCCCAGGCTCGGACCGACATCCGGTGCTCGAGCCCGCACCCGGCGAAACCGCGGATCAGCCCAGCGAGGCTGCCACCGCACCCGAGCACCGCGAGGACACCTCCGCCACCATGGCGCAGGCCAGCGTGACCAGCGGCGGCGAAGCCAGCTGAGCCACCCGCATAACTTCAAAAGGCGTCGCTTCCACCACAAGCGGCGCCTTTGTTGTGTGCAAGCGCATCAAGCCGCTACGCTCAGCTCGATCCGAATGTTTCTGCGTTGATTTTTGGAAATAGCGCAGTTTGCCCTTGTCGGATGATTTCAAGTCAGCTATATTCTTTTAAACCCCATTCAACACCATGGAACCAACCCCGGATTCCGCTGGTGGTACACGCGCTGCCCCAAGTGTCGATGCCGCCAAAATCACCCTGCAGTCCCGCATTCTCGCGGCCTACTGGGGACTGTTTATTGGCGATGCGCTCGCTGCGCCCAGCCATTTTTACTACAAGCTCGACCTGCTGAAGCGCGATTACACAGAGATTTGCGATTTTATGCGGCCGCGCAATCCGCACCCGGAGAGCACGCTTTTTCGCACGCGCTACGAGCCGGCGAATGAGAAGGGGGAGATTCTGCACGAGCAGAAGCAGTATTACGGGAAACCGGGTATCCATTTTCACCAGCACCTGACGCGCGGGGAGAACACGCTGAACGCGCAGTTGGCGCGGGTGCTGATCGAGTCGCTGGTCGAAAATCAGGGCTATGATGCCGACGATTATCTGGCGCGCTACATCGACTTCATGCGCACGCCGGGCAAGCATCGCGACACCTACATCGAGGATGCACACCGCGAGTTTTTCATGAATTACGCGAACGGGCGTGAGCCGCGTCGCTGCGCCAACGAGAGCAACCAAATCGGCGGGCTGACGCTGGCGGCACCGCTTGCTATCTTTTATTATAGGGACGATACGCGGGCGAAGGAAGCGATTCGCGAGCATCTCTCGCTGACGCATAAGGGGGCCAACATTGCGCGACCGGGCGAGCTGCTGGCCGAGCTGCTGCACTTTACGCTTCAGGGATCGACGCTGGAGCGGTCGCTTTTCAAGCACATGGATCGCTCGACCTACCAGTCGCTTTCCTATCCAATCCGCCGTTGGTCAGAGAAGAAAGGTAAGGACTCGGATATTGTCGGCAAGGAGGTGACGAGCGGTGCGCAGGTGGATGAGGCGATGCCCGCGACCCTCTATCTGGCTTATAAATACCGCGACAACTTTGAGGCGGCGCAGATTGCGAATGCCAATCTGGGCGGCGATAGCTGTGCGCGCGGCGCACTGCTGGGCGTGATGCTCGGCTCAACCAACGGTTGCGAGGACATCCCTGGACGCTGGGTATCGAAGCTCTATAATTATGAGGCGCTCGATGCGCTGGGCGACCGCTTTCTGGAGGCAATCACAAGCTGAACCCCACGCGCGGGTTAAAAACTCTCGTCGGCGCTGGGGTAGTCGCCCTGTTCGACGGCCTCGGCGTAGCGCGCCAGACCCTGGCTCAGCTCGGCGTGGCCGTTGGCGAAGGTGCGGAGAAATTTCGGGCGAAAGTCGGGGTTCAGCCCCAGCGCATCGTGCCAGACCAGCACCTGCCCGCTGGTGCCCGCGCCACAGCCGATCCCGATCGTGGGGATGTCCAGCGCCTCGGTGATCTCGCGCGACAGCTCTGCGGGCACCAGCTCCAGCACCAACCCGAAGCAGCCCGCCGCTTGCAGCCCCAGCGCATCCTCGCGCAGGCGCGCCGCCGCCTCGGCCTCGCGACCCTGCACGCGGTGGCCGCCCAGCGCGTGGATCGACTGAGGGGTCAGCCCGAGGTGCCCCATCACCGGCACGCCGCTGTCGACAATGTGCCGCACCAGATCGAGGTGCCCGCGAGCGCCCTCCAGCTTGACCGCGTTGGCACCCGCCTTCATCAGCGCATCGACCGCACGCATGGCGGCGGGCAGCCCCTTGCGGTGGGCGAGGAAAGGCAGGTCAGCGATAATGAACTTGCTGGTGCCCCGACGCACGGCTGCGGTGTGCAGCGCCATCATCGCGTTGGTCGCGTGCACCGTGCTATCGTGGCCATGCACCACCATCGCGAGGCTATCGCCCACCAACACCGCGTCGACCGGCGAGTCCTCCACCAGCTTCGCCGAGGGCGTATCATAGGCGGTAATCACCGAAATCGCCCTACCCTTCTGCCGCGCCTTCGCAAAATCCAGAACCGTTTTCATTGCCCCAACCATAAGAGGAAATCGAGTGCTTGGACAGGGAAAATTGGCCATGGCTTGCAGCCACCGCGCGAGATCAAGGACGCTGCCAACAGTTAATAACGCTAAAGTTTAAGCGAAGGCAACCAATTGCGCCTGATCTCGCATTTACGTTTATCGCGTATTTGGCCGACGGCTGGGTAATGTTAAAAAAATTAACCATCAGATTGGCTAATCCGGATTATCGCTGGGAGATTCCCCCCAGAAGGCGTAAAGGCTCTGTTAAATTCTGTTAATCAGCAACTTTGGCGTTGTTAAGAGCGGTTAATTTCATAATTTTTACAAGACTTGCGGGCGACTTATATCCCTCAGTGCCCGGCTCTCTGCCCAGAGATTTCCCTGCCCACGGCCTCGCCGCCTCTTCTGCCCACCTGTCTGATGCTCTCCAACAAGTCTAAAGCGCTCTTTGTCACTGCGACCGAATACGGACTGCTCTGCGCCCGTTGCAGCAGTTTTCGCGTGCCGTGCGAGCTGGAGGCATTGGTCGAGATTCCGTATGTAAAGGATGAGGAGATGGGCGACATGATTCAGGACTTTGCCGGGTCGAAGGCGGGCTACTTGCAGACCCGCGCCGGGGTTTTCCCCGTCGGGCGCTTTGTCCGCCGCTTCGAGATGGATCCCCAGGCGCGCAACCGCAACGCCAATTACTTTCCCGAGCTGATGAAAGAGCAGCTCCGCATCGACCCCGACACCAACATCGCCGCCATCGTCACCGCGCAGGGCGGCAAGGACTTCGACCCCAAGGCGGGCAAGGAAAAGGAGCTGATCCTCGCCGGTGCCCCGCGCGAGGCCTTGCTTAGCGAGCAGCAGCGCCTGCTCGATCGCGGCCTCTTCCCTCAGCGCATGGAGCTGGGCTCGCTCGCCACGATCGGCGGCCTCATCCATTACACCCAGTTGCGCGGGATCAAGGCGCCCACTCTCATCCTCGAAATCACCACCGAAGCCTCCCAGATCTTCGTCATTAAAGACGGCATGCTCGACATCTGCCGCCCCTTCCCCTTCGGCATCAACAGCATGTTCCCGGTCATTCAGAAGGAGCTGGGGCTGAAGGACGAGAACTCGGCTCGAAAGCTCCTGGAGTCCGACACCTTCGACTTTACCGACATCAGCGCCCGCCTGCTCGCCAAGATTTACAAGGAAGTGCAGGCCAGCACCGGCTTCTACGAGGTGCAGACCGGCCAGAGCATCGGCCAGATATTCCTCCCGCTGCTGCCCCGCAACCTCAGTTGGATCGGTCAGGCGCTCTCTAGCAACCTCGGCATCGACCAGCTTACCATCGACTACCACGCCTGGCTCGACCACCTCGGCATCAGCCGTGGCGGCAACGTGCAAGTCGACAACCTCGGCCCCCGCTGGGCCACCCTCGTCGCCCTCATGGCCGACTTCTCCGCCAGCCTTTCCAACCGTGAGTAAAGCCAAGAAAAAAACGCAGCCTGACTGGCATCCCGACTTCCGCATCACCGAGGAGCTGCCGGACATCAAGGTCGTGCGCACCGACTTTCTGGTCAACGGACTGGCTCTGCTGCTCATGCTGGTACTCGGCGTGATACTGGCGCAGCGCGAGCTCAAGACCATCGAGCTGAACTCGCAGATCGAGAGCATCCGCACCGAGCTGGACACCGAAGCCGCCGAAAACCGCGCCAACCTCGCCCTCAACAAAGAGTTTCAAGAGGCGATGGCCAAGATCGAGGATCTCAATCGCTTTTACACCGAGCCCTTCCTCCTGCACCAGTTCCTCGCCGGCCTCGCCACCCAAAAGCCCGACGACATCCGCTTCTCCGGCATCACCATCGACCGCTCCATCGTCGACGCCAAGGGCAAGAAAAAGACGGTCGAATACGCACTCACCCTCAACGGCCAGGTGCGCGACCCCCAGGTGCTCTTCAATTTCAAGCAAACCCTCAACGACCTGCTCGACATCCGGGGCGACTTCGCATCGCCCACCGATCCGCTGATTAGCGAAAACGTCAGCAGCACCCGCAACGAGGTCACCGGCACCTTCGGGTTCACCCTCCGCGTCGTCCTCCAGCTCAAGGTATAATTTCCATGAACGCCTCCGCCCTCATCGCCCAACTCCGCCGCTATCCGGTCGCCGTCATCGCGGTGCTCCTGGCCATCGGTCTGGGCGTCGCGCTCTTCCTCCGCGGGCCGCTGCTGGAGGAGCTGACCCTGCAATTTGAAGAGCTGGAAGGCGAGCAGCGCACCCTGAAGCGCAATCAGATAGCGGCGGTCGGCCTCGAAGAGGCGGTCAACGAGCTGCGCGAGCTGACCTCCGGCATCGACCGCGCCCTGCTCAATCGCCGCCAGCAGTCGCTCAACTTGCGCTACTTTTACCAGCTTGAGCGCCAGTTTGACATCCGCATCGCCCGCGTCACTCAAGCGGGTGCCCCAGCCGCCGAAAAAGGCCCGAAGCCGCCCGACACCCCCACGCCTTACGAACCCATCACGTCTGTGACCGAGCGACTCTCCGACTACGCCGCAGCCCCTCCCCCCATCCACCACCTCCCCCCCCCTCATGCGCACCCCCTGACTGTCTCCCACC
>CAYQTM010000140.1:0-5317 GCA_964420355.1 uncultured Opitutales bacterium | reverse complement strand
GCCCATAAACCCCGAGAAAGCAGTCGCCCATGCCGAAATGCTCGATGATCTGCCGCGCATAGAGCACCGGCTTGGACGTGCAGACATAGAGGCACCGCCCGGCGGCACGCAACGCACCGAGCAAAGCGTGGATGCCCTCGTAAGCGCGATTCTCAAACTTGCCCACGGTGCCGAAGTGCTCGCGGTAGGCCGCAATCGCGCGCCCGATCAAGGCCGCATCGCGGCTTTCCAGCAGGTGCTCGAAATTGCTGGCCAGCGGCGGCCCGACAAACCAGCGCAGATCGAAATCCTCAGCCAGCGGACGCCCAAGCCGCCGCATCGCATGGTGCGCCGACCTAAAAATCCCCTCGCTCGGATCGGTCAGCGTCCCATCTAAATCAAAAATCACCGCATCGCGCCGCTGCAAGTCCATCCCGCGAGCATGGAGCCTCGGGCGGCTTGCCGCAACCCAACCTTTTTGGGTCGCTGCCTTGTATCCTCGGCATCCTGGACGATGTTGAGTTATGCGGATATTGGTGACCGGCGCGACGGGTTATGTGGGTGGGCGGCTGATCCCGCGGCTGCTGGAGGCCGGGCACGAGGTGACGGCGCTGGTGCGCGATGCCGGGCGCGTCGGCGGACGTGAGTGGAGCGAGCGGGTGACGCTGTTAGAAGGGGATTTGCTGGATGGCGAGGGCGCGTGGATGCGGCAGGTCGAGGGCTTTGATGTGGCTTTTTACCTGGTGCATGCGATTGGGTCGGGAGCGGGCTTTCGCGACCGCGAGCGGCAGATGGCGACGCATTTCATCAAGGCGGTGCGTGGGGTCGGCAAGGTGATCTACCTCGGCGGGCTGCTGCCGGAGGACGGACAGGAGGCCAGCGACCACCTGACCAGCCGCGCCGAGACCGGGCGCCTGCTGCGCGAGGCGCTGCCCACGACGGAGTTTCGCGCCGGGCCGGTGATCGGCTCGGGGTCGGCCTCCTTTGAGATGGTGCGCTACCTGACTGAACGCCTTCCCGTTATGCTGACGCCCAAATGGGTCGACAACCCCGTCCAACCCATCGCCATCCGCGAGGTGCTGAGCTACCTGATGGCCGCGCTGGAGCGCCCGCCGCTGGGCGTGGTCGAGATCGGGATGGAGCCGCAGTCCTTTGCCGACATGATGCAGCTTTACGCGAAGGAACGCGGGCTGCGGCGACGCTGGATCGTTCGCCTGCCCGTGCTGACCCCGCGCGTGGCGGCGCGCTGGATCGGGTGGATCACCCCGCTGAGCAACCGCATCGCTGTTCCTCTGGTGGAGGGGATTGTCCATCCGCTGTGCGCGGATCGGCGCAAGGCGCAGGAGCACTTTCCGGAGGTCGAGGTGGCGGACTACCCAACGGCAGTGCGGCGAGCGCTGCGGCGGATCGAGCGCAGCTTTGTCGAGACCCGCTTCAGCGACTCGCTCGGCAGCGCGCCCACCTACGAGATGGAGGATCGCGAGGGGATGATTAGCGAAACCTGCCGCATCGAGGTCGACGCCCCCGCCGAGGCGCTCTTCAGCAACTTCATGGCGCTGGGCGGCGAGCGCGGCTGGCTGGTGTTCAACTGGGCCTGGCGACTGCGCGGGACGGTGGACTCGCTGATCGGCGGCCCCGGCCTGCGGCGCGGACGCCGCGACCCGCGCACGCTGCACCCCGGCGAGAGCGTCGACTTCTGGCGTGTGGTGGCGGTCGAGCCGCCCAGCCGCCTCCTCCTCCGCGCCGAGATGAAGGTGCCGGGTCAGGGCTGGCTCGAACTGCTCGCCGCACCCGCCGAGGACGCCCCCGAAACCCGCTCCATGCTGACCCTCACCGCCCTCTACCGCCCGCGCGGCCTCCGCGGCCTGCTCTACTGGTATCTCAGTTGGCCAATCCACAAACTCCTCTTCCCGCGCCTCGCCCGTGCCCTCCGCGACAGCACGGTTGCCCAAAAGTAACGGTTTTAGCATCGGAATGGCGCTTTCTGAGCGCCGTTAACCCAAGCTTGCCTGCAGAACCGATCTGAACTAAATTACGTTTATGAAAGTAAATGAAGATTCGGCAAAGATTGCCGAAGAAGCGATGGAGGATCAGCTATTTCTCCGGCACATTCGAGCGGGTGCGAGCAGCGCGAAAGTGAGCCGCGAGGAGGTCTTCAACGCCTTGCGCGATGAAGCGTGAAGATTGAAGACAGGCTCGCCTATGCCAGGCTTTCGGCGGCCATTTTTCCGCTGAGGAGGACGAGGGGGATGCCGCCGCCGGGGTGGGCGCTGCCGCCCGCGAAGGCGAGGTTTTCGCAGGGGCCGGCATTGCGCACACGGAGGAAGGCCGCGAGGGGGTTGTTGCTGGAGGCGCCGTAGAGTGAGCCGCGCCAGGCGCTGTATTCGTGGGCGAAGTAGTGCGGGCTGCGGGCTTCGTGCCAGCGGATGTCGGCGGCGCGGAAACCAAGGGGCGCGAGGCGCTCGGAAAGGCGCGCGAGGAGGCGCTCCGGGTAGTCGGTCGGCCAGTCGGGAAGGCGGTCGGTCGAGGGGGCGTTGATGAGAACAAACCAGCCCTCCTTGCCCTCGGGCGCGAAGCTCGGCTCGTGACGTCCGGGGATGTGGATGTAGAGCGTGGGGTCGTGGGGCGCGGTGGGATGCGAGAAGATTTCGCGAAATTCGCGCGGGTAGTCGTCCGAGAAGAGGACGTTATGGACGGCCAGTTCGGGGAAGCGGCGTTCGAGCGCCATCAGGAGGACGTAGCCGCTGCCCGAGGCCTCGCGGTGGCTGAAACGGCGCTGCCAGCGCTGGGCGTTCGGGTGGTCGGCCATCAGCGAGCCGGTCAGGGCGGTGAGGGCGTCGGCATTGAGCACCACGCGATTGGTCGCGATGCGCTCGCCCTCGGCCAGGTGCAGGGCGCTCACTTTTTCGGCGTTTGCAAACTCCAGCCGCTCGACTCCGGCTCCAGTGCGCACCTCGACCCCGATCTCCCGCGCCAGCCGCTCGAGCGCCTCGACCAGCTCATACATCCCGCCCCGGCAGCGCCATGAGCCGAAGGCCAGCTCCACATAGCTGATGACATTGAAGGTCGCGGGCGTGCGGTAGGGATCGGAGCCGTTATAAGTGGCAAAACGGTCGAAAAGCTGGATGAGGCGCGGGTCGCGAAAGTAGCGCCGCACCTCTCGATGCATCCGCGTCGGGCGCAGGGCAGCCAGCCCCGAAATGGCCTTACGCCAATCCAGCCGCCGCAGCAAGCCCGCCCCCAGCGGGTGAAAAAGAAAGGCGGAGCCGCTGATCTCCCAGAGCTTCCGCGTGTAGTCCATAAAGCGCGCAAACCCGCGCTCCTCACCCGGAAAAGTGCGCGCCACCGCCTCTTCGAAGGCCGCCAGCGTGCCCGGTGCCTCGAACACGGTGCCATCGGCAAAGCGGTATTGGCAGCCCGGTTCGACCGGCTCCAGCGTAAGGTAATCCGCGCGCTCGCGTCCCGCCGCCGCGAACAGCTCGTCCAGCACGAAGGGCATGGTCAGCACCGAAGGCCCGGTATCGAAGACAAAACCCTCACGCTCGCGCCGATTGCACTTGCCGCCCAGTCGCTCGCCCTGCTCCAGCAGCAGCACATTCTCGCCGCGCGCCCGCAACCGTATCGCCGCCGCCAGCCCGCCGAGTCCGCCGCCCACCACCACGCAATCCGCCATACCGCATTGTCCGCCATCGCGGAGAAAAATCAAGAATCGCCGGTGATCCAATGAGTCAGAAGTAATACGTCAAAAACTAAACGTTAGGCTCCAGACTTCTGCGTTTATCCGGTAAAGGCGAGGCGCGCGCTCCCGACATTTAAGGGAGGAGTGTCGATGAGAACTGCTGCTATTTATGCCGATCCCGAGCATGCTGCCATTTTGTGGGCGGCCAGCCTTGAGCATGGCAATATTCAACCGATTGTTTTTGTGTCGGATGCGGCGCTCTGCGAGGCGGCGCGGATGCTGGAGCTGCCGATTATCACGCCCGAGGAGATTGTGAATTTCGAGCCCGAGCTGCTGCTCTGCGCCAAGGGCGACGAGCTGGTGTCGAGCCATCAGGCGGGTGAGCTGGCCAAGGAATACGGGCTGACCGACTACGCTTTGAGCGCCAACGATGTGCGCTCGGCGGTGCGCCAGTTACGCGAGTATGTGCCGGGCGGGGTCGAGCAGGATGCGCTTTTCGAGCACTTTCGACGGCCTTTCAACACGGTGATATGCAGTCCCGACGAGCGCGGCCCGCGGGGGCACCAGGTGCTCGAATGGGTGGAGCAGATTACGCCCATCGGCTACTGCGACCCCACAGCGCCCGAGCCGATTCGCGACCTCGACGACACCGAGAAGAACATTTCGCGCGAGCTGCCCAAGTTTGCCGGGCTGCCCCTGATCCCGCTCTGCGATCTGGTCGACCACGGGGCGGATCTGGTGCTCTTGACCAACGCGACGTCCGCCGAATACGAGGAGGCCTTTATCGACGTCGGCCTCTCCAAGCTCTCGCTCACCCCGCTCTTGCAAGAGAGCCTGCCCGAGCTGATCAATGCCTTGATCGAGAGCGTGCAGGATTACGAAAAGATCGCCGCCAACTGATCTTTCAGCCTGCGCCGTCGACTTTAATGAAAAGCCCCTCTCGAATATCCCCGCCCCCGCCCCGAAATGAGTGAAGAAGCCCAGCCCGATCCATTGACCGTCCTGCGTCGTCGGGTCGAGGAGCTGGAGCGCGAGAACATCGCGATGCGCAAGTTCAAGCAGGAGCTGTTTGCAAAAAACTCGGGCGGCGGCACCCATTTTCTCTGCGCGAGCCAGGCGGAGGCCAAGGAGGTGAAGCTCAAGCTCGACAGCCGCTCGCGCAAGGGCGTGATTTCGGTGGTCATCCCGGTTTACAATGGCGGGCACTTCCTCGAGCGCGCGGTGAAGTCGATCCTCGATCAGGAGCTGCCCCTCAAGCAGATTCAAATCCTTATTTGCGAGGATGGCAGCACCGACAACAGCCTGCACAAGGCGAAGGATCTGGCTGAGCGCCACCCCAGCTGCGTCCAGCTCTGCACCCACCCCAACAACGGCCATCGCGGCATCTCTGCCACCCGCAATCTGGGCTTCGAGCACGCCACTGGCGAGTATATCGCGCTGCTCGACGTCGACGACATCTTTCATAAGAAGCGGCTGGCGCGGGTGCTGGCCGTCTTCGAGCGCGAGCCGCGCGTGCAGTTTTTAACCAGCCTCGGGCGCAACGTCGACAAGCAGCTCAAGCCGGTCAAAGGCTGGAACGGCTTCGAGCTGGCGGGCGACTACGAGGGCGCGCCGCAGGACGACCGCTCCAGCGGCAGCGTGCCGCACCGGCGCGTGGTG
>CAYQTM010000139.1:0-5333 GCA_964420355.1 uncultured Opitutales bacterium | reverse complement strand
CGCCGGTCTGAACCGACTTGTAACCGCACTCCTTCACGCGGCGGCTCATCAGGTTTTTCGCCACCCCAAGGGTGTTGTAAAAGGTGCGCTCGGCGTGCCAGACCGTGTTGATGTAATTGTCGCCATAGAGGTCGTCGGCCTTCAGCGTGATGATCTCCTGATCGGCCTCCATGCTCTTGGCCATCTCGATCGCGATGGCCGCCTCGTCATAGGCGTCGCTGTCAAAGCTGATCGTAAACGCCTTCACCGGACTCTGCATCGCCCCCGAGGCCAGCCCGAGTATGCAGCAACTGTCGATCCCGCCGCTCAGGTAGGCACCCACCGGCACGTCGGCCTCCAGCCGCAGCACAATCGCCTCGATTAGCCGCTCGCGAATCTCCTCGACCTTGCTCTGCTCGTCGACCTCGCCCCGGTGCGCTTCCGCCTCGGGAAAGTCCAGATCCCAGTAGCGGTGGGTCTCCACCTCCAGCCGCCCGTCCCGCTTGCGCACCCGCATGAAGTGGCCGGGATACAGCGCATGGACATTCTCGAAGGCGCTGCTACCGGGCACCATGACCTGCATGAGCTGATTCATCGCCGCCTTGGGGTCGAGCCGCGCCTCGACGCTCGGATGCGCCAGCACCGACTTGACCTCCGAGCCGTAAATCAGCGTCTGCCCGTCGCAGTGGAAGAACATGGGGCGGATGCCAAAGCGGTCGCGCGCCAACAGCAGCTCGTCGGCCTCCTTGTCGTAGAGGCAGAACGCGAACTCGCCGCGCAAGTGCTCGAAAAACTTCAGCCCATATTTGCGGTAAAGCCCGATCGCGATCTCGCTATCCGACTTGCAGGAAAAGCGGTCGCCCTCGGCCATCAGGCGGCTGCGGTATTTTTTAAAGTCGTAAAACTCGCCATTGACGGTCAGCACATAGCGACTGTTCTGGCTGACAATCGGCTGCTCGCCATGCTCCAAGTCATTGATCGACAAGCGCGCATGGCCAAAGGCCACCCCACGCTGCGGCTCGAGATGGACGCCCTTGGCATCCGGCCCACGATGGTTGAGCGTCTCGATCATCTGATCGAGCACACCCTGCGCCCGCCCATCAAGGGGCTGACTGCTAAAAAATCCGGTAATACCGCACATGCCCCCACCCTAGACACCCTTCACACAATGGGTCAATGGCTTAGCCCTAAAACCCGTCCATGCTCAGAACCCAGAACTCGCAACTATTCTGCCTTTGCGACTTGAGATCTCTCGCCCGCTTCGCTTGAGGCTCGGAGCGGCGGAGTAGAGAAATTCAAAATTCAGAATTCAGATAGATGCATCGGATTGCAGTCGGATCAACTGATTGACCGAATCAGCGTCGAACGTCGAACTCTTCATGCCCAGAACTCGGAACTCAGAACTATTCTGACTTGCGACTTGCGACTGCTTACTTGCTCGGGTGCCCAAAGCGCTCGGCGAGGGCGCGGTGGACGTTGGGCGGCACCAGTCCCAGCTCGCGGCCGCAGTATTGCGCGACCTGCTTGATGATGTTGGAGCTGGTGAAGAAATACTTCTCGTTGGGCATCAGGAAGATGGTCTCGATCTGCTCGTCCAGATGGCGGTTCATCATCGCCAGCTGAAACTCATACTCGAAGTCCGACACCGCTCGCAGCCCCCGAATCAGCGCCGTCGCGTTGACCTTGTGCGCGAGGTCGATCAGCAGCTCGTCGAAGGTCACCGCCTCGGCGTTGGGCAGCCGCCCGATGTTCTCGCGCACCAGCCACTCGCGCTCTTCGAGGCTGAAGAGCGGCCCCTTGCCCGCGTTGGCGGCGATGGCGATGAAGACCTTGTCGAAGAGGCGGCAGGCTCGCTCGAGCACGTCGAGGTGGCCATTGGTGATCGGGTCGAAGGTTCCTGGATAGACGGCGATGCGCATGACGAAAGCAGGTTTGGCGCTTTGAGGTTGTCTGGCATGGGGCTTGCGCGCAATCTGAAACCGTCGTGAACGTTCCGAACCTGATCACATTGTCTCGCGTGCCACTGCTCTTTCTGGTTGCGCTGGTGCTCTACCTGCCCTTTTGGGGGATGGACTGGCTCGCACTGGCGCTCTACGTGGTTGCGGCGCTCAGCGACTGGCTCGACGGCTACTGGGCGCGCCGCTTCAACGTCGTTTCTACCTTCGGCAAGCTGATGGACGCCCTGACCGACAAGATCCTGACGGTCGGCCTCTTCGTGCTGCTGCTGGCCGCCGACATCACGCCGGAATGGACGCTTGCCTTCGTGCTCATCATCCTCGCCCGCGAGTTCTTTGTCACTGGGCTGCGGCTGGTCGCGGTGGCGCGCGGCACGGTGCTGGCAGCCGAAAAGGCGGGCAAGATCAAGACCTTCGCCCAGATGTTCGCCATCGGCTTCCTCCTGTTCGCGCATGCCCTCGACCCCACCCGCCTGGCCGACGGCACCCTCGCCACCGTGCACGACCTCGCCTACTGGATCGGCATGACCCTCTACTCGCTGGCGGCGGCGCTGACCGCCTACTCGGGCTGGTTCTACACCAACAAATACCGCTACCTCATCCTCGACAAGGAGTTGCCCGATGCCCAGTGAACTCGGGCGCGCCACCGACGCCGCCCGCAAGCGCGGCGGTTGGGTCGTCTCCGTCGCCACCCTCGGGTCGATCGGGCGCGCGCCCTACGCGCCGGGCACCTGGGGGACGCTCCCCGGGCTGCTGCTCTACGCGCTGGCCTTCGTCTGGCTGCCGCTCTGGGCGCAGATCGTCGGGCTGGTGCTGCTGTTCTTCCTCGGGGTCTGGCTGACCGACCGTGCCGAAAAGGAGCTCGGCCTTGCCGACCCCGGCTGCATCGTCCTTGACGAAGCCATCGCGGTGCCCGTCTGTTTCCTCGGCCTCGCCGCCTCCACCCCGACCCGCTTTATCCTCCTGCTGGCCGCCGCCTTTGCCCTCTTCCGCCTCTTCGACGCCCTCAAGCCCCCGCCCATCCGCCAGATCCAGCACCTGCCCGGCGGCTGGGGCTGCTGTATCGACGACCTCCTCGCCGCCCTCGCCACCTGCGCCTGCCTCCACGCCATCGGGCTGGTCGTGCCCTGGTGAAGCGGCGCTGGCTGCAAGAGGATTGACCTGGCTCCTGCCCGGCTCTAGCTTCGTAGCAGGCCGGATTTCGTCGGCTGGGATCGCAAGACTATGGCAGCTACCGTGAAAGATCTACTGGCCGCGCTCAATCGCGACTGGATTATGGGCGAAGAGGCCGCGCGCTTCGACGAGCGACACCGCGCGGTGCGGCGCGAGATCGACCGCGAGGACGAGGCCTGGCACAAGCGCGGCGTGCTGGTGGCCGAGGCCGATAGCCTGGACTATCTGGCCGCCGTGCTCGCCGCGATGGCCGAAAACTGCGCCGTCTGGCTGGGCAATCCGCGTTGGGGAGCCGCCGAATGGGAGGCCTTTTACAAGGTGGCCAGCCCCGCGAAAATCTACGGCGAAGCGCTCCCGCCCGCCGAATCCGCCCCCGAGATCGAAGAGGCCAACTGGCCGGGCACCGGCAAGGTGATGATCGCCACCGGCGGAACCAGCGGCAGCCTCCGCTTCGCCATCCACAGCCTTAAAACGCTCAGCAACGCCGTCGACAGCCTGCACCGCTGGTTCGACCGCCAGCCCCATTACAGCCTCGAAAACCTCCCGCCGCACCACGTCAGCGGGCTGATGCCGCCCCTGCGCGCCCTGCTCACCGAGGGCTGCTTCGCGCCGCGTGCGGGGCGAAGTCTCGGCGAGGCCATCGACAGCCTCGATACGCCCGAAAATTACTTCGTCTCACTCGTGCCCACCCTGCTGCGCCGCGGCATGGAAGATCGCGACCTGCGCAAATCCCTCAAAAAGCTGCGCGGCATCTTCCTCGGCGGTGCCGGCACCGACCCCTACACGCTCGACAAAGCCGACCGCCAGCAGCTCCCCATCATCCCCAGCTACGGCATGACCGAGACCTGCGGGATGGTCGCCGCACTGCCTGCCGAGGAGTTCCTCGCCGGCTGGCGTGGAGGCGGGCGGGCGCTGCCGGGGGTCGATTTGCGCCTCGAGCAGGACGACGCGACGCCGAACCGTGCTGGACGTATCCTGCTGCGCACCAACGCCTTGTGCGAGGGGCTCACCGATGGGGACATGCCGAGCGAGCGCGGCTGGTTCGCCACTCAGGACGAGGGCTACTTCGACCTCGTCCGCAACCTCCACGTCCTCGGTCGCATCGACCGCGCTATCAACACCGGCGGCGAAAAAGTCGACCCCGCCGAGGTCGAGCGCGCCCTCCTCGAAGTTCAGGGCGTCCGCAGCGTCATGGTGCGCGGCGTCCCCGACCCCGAATGGGGTCAGCGCCTCGTCTGCTGCTATACTAAAAATCGCGAAAGCCTAACGTCTAAAGCGATCGAAGCTTACCTCGAAACGCGCCTCTCAGCCCCCAAGCGTCCCAAGCAATATATCGAAGTTGACCGCCTCCCTTATGACGACCACGGCAAACTCGACACAGCCAAACTTCAGGAATACCTCCAGCAGTAGCCCCAACTCACCAAATCGGAGCATCATCAGACGATGTACTGCATGATAGAAGAGCCACGCGCAATCGTTCGCCTACAACCTTGATGTCGTGATTCTCTTGCGCCAGTAGCCGAGCACGAATCCCTAGGTTTTGCCTCAAAGCAGCTTCAGTATAGAGCCGTGATATCGCAGCCTCTAGCGTGGGCAAATCTCTTTGAGTCACCACCGCTGCCCACTCGATTTCACGAGCGTATCGTGCGTTAGGATTGGCGTATGGTGCATAGACAAGCGTCGCAGTCCCCGAGGCCATATATTCAGGCACCTTGGTTTGCATCGAAAGCCCAACATAGCGCTTGCTGCGTTCGTCAAAGTTGATCGGCAAGACCAGCAGCGAGGCTTCAGTGAGCGTGGTTACAAGCTCTTGAGGATCCAGAAGCCCGCCATAGCGGCAAATATCTTTATGTGCTAAGTAGGTCTCAATATTCCGCTTCCAGTGATGGTTTGAATAAATACTAAAGCGAATGTTGTGGCCTTCTGTGCTCAACTGGATAATTGCATCACGAATATCTATGAGGCTTTGCAGTTCTTTGTCGTAAGATGCAGAACCGATATACGCGACTTCAAAAGGCTTGCCCTGTATGCTATAATCTTTATGGACACGAAGCCATTGCCGCGAGTCGATAGCATTGTGGAAGCAAATAAAATCTTGATTATAGCGATTAAAATAAGCAACGCACATCTCTTCAGAAATTCCTACATTTAGCGAAGATTTCATCAAGAGTTGTTTGAGTTCCGCATCAATTCTAGTTGCCTTATTGGTCGACTCGTGCATTATTT
>CAYQTM010000138.1:0-5376 GCA_964420355.1 uncultured Opitutales bacterium | reverse complement strand
GGTCATGGGCAGGTAGGCGAGGCACTTTTGGTGGGGCGGGAAGTAGCCAATGGTCGCCCCATACTCGGGCGCCATGTTGCCGATGGTCGCGCGGTCGGCGACGGTCAGGCTGGCCGCGCCCTCACCAAAGAACTCGACGAACTTGCCCACCACCTTCTCGGCGCGGAGCAGTTGGGTGACGCGCAGCACGAGGTCGGTCGCGGTCACGCCCTCGCGCAGGCTGCCGGTCAGGTGGACGCCGATGACCTCGGGGGTCTGGAAATAGACGGGCTGCCCGAGCATCCCGGCCTCGGCCTCGATGCCGCCGACACCCCAGCCGACCACGCCGATGCCGTTGATCATCGTCGTATGCGAGTCGGTGCCGACCAGCGTGTCGGGGTAGAAAATGCCGTCCTTCTCGAAGACCAGCTTGGCAAGGTATTCCAGATTGACCTGGTGGACGATGCCGATGGCGGGCGGCACGACGGCAAAGGTCTCGAAGGCCTTCTGCCCCCATTTCAAAAACTCGTAGCGCTCGCGGTTCCGCTCAAACTCGATGTCGAGATTTTCGAGAAAAGCCTGGGGCGTGCCCGAGCGATCGACCTGCACCGAGTGGTCGACCACCAGATCGACCGGCACCAGCGGCTCGATCTTTCCCGCATCGCCACCGGCCTCGGCCATCGCGTCACGCATCGCGGCGAGGTCGACCAGCAGCGGCACCCCGGTAAAGTCCTGCAACACGATGCGCGAGACCACAAAGGGCAGCTCGCGATCGGCCGGGCTGGCGGCATCGTAGGCGGCCAGCGCCTTGACGTCGTCCTCGGTCACGCGCACGCCGTCGCAGTTGCGCAGCACCGACTCCAGCACCATCCGCACGCTGACGGGCATCCGCGAAATGGCGCCCAGCCCCTGCTCTTCCAGAGCGGGCAAAGAGTAAAATTTTCCAGTCGAATTTCCCGCCTTGAACTCGCGGAGCGCATTAAAAGGATCATTCATCAGTCGGCACATTAGAGGCTCATCGTCCAGAGTTGAAGTGTAAAAATTGAGGAACGGCATTCCCGCCCCGTTCTTTAGCATGGAGCGCCCATTGCGGCCTCACTTTGTAGGACTCAGGACAATGCATCTTTGCAGGTTGCGGGCGTCCACCGCTCGAGGAGAAAGTTTGAGGCTTCGGGCTGTCTTTTTTTCGGGAAAGCCGTTAAGCTGGGGTCATGCGGCGGAATTTTTTGATTTTTCTTTTGGCGTTGGGCGCGCTGGGTGTGGCGCAGGGGCAGGGTTCGGGCGATGTGCGGACGCAGCTTGCGAATCTGACGCAGGATGTCGCGCTGCTAAGTCAGCAGGTCGGACAGTTGCGTCTGGAGGTCGAGCAGTTGCGGCGCGAGAATGCGCAGTTGCGTCAGCAGACCGCCAACGACGAGCGCCTGCGCGCCGAGCTGCGGGAGATCGCGGTGCAGGCCGAGGCGCGCTCCAGCAATCTGCGGCGCGAGCTGCTGGCCGCCGATGCCCGCCAGCGCAAGGAGATCGTCGCCGAGGTGGCCACCCAGATCGAGCAGCTCGCCGGGCAGACCCAGAAGGCGATCGACGCCGTCGCCAAGGCCAGCTCTGTCCGCGCCGACCTGCCCGAGACCGTGACCTTTTCCGATGACTTCCCCAAGGAAAACGGCGTCCTCTATGAGGTGCAGCCCGGCGACACCCTCTCTGGCATCGCCCGCAAATTCAACGCCCGCATCCGCGACATCCAAAACGCAAACCGCATCGCCGACCCCCGAGCCCTCCGCGTCGGCCAAACCCTCTTCGTCCCCCGCCGCGAAAATGATTGACTTTAAACCCTTGCTGAGCGTCCTTATTTTGCTAAGTGCCCTCTAAGGTAATTCGATCTCAAGACGCAAATGATAAAGCGGTTCCAGATAGAGAACTACAAGTCCTTCAAAAAGGCGGAGGTGTTTTTTAAGCCCCTAACTATTATTTTTGGGCCTAATGCAGCGGGTAAAAGCAATCTTTTTGATGCGATCAACCTCTTGTCTAGAATGGTCAGCGAGAGAAGCCTTAAAGAGGCTTTCTCAAGCCACAGAGGACTCCCTCTGGAATCAGTCCATATTGGATCGGGAGAGGATGAAATCGATTCGAAAAAAGAACACCATCGACTGGCTTTTGAAATCGATATCGAGCTTTCACCCGAGACTATTAAGGATGTTGAAAGCCGCATACGTATGTTAAGAAAAGGGTTGGATCATGCCCCCAGTAAAGATGTAAAAATCATTACTAATCCTTTGCTCCGGTATCGCATAGAACTGGATGTATCGCCTGTTACTGGGGAAACTCGTGTATGCAATGAACGACTTGTGGCTCTTCGCCTCACAGGTGATGGCGAAAAAACACGTGGAGCCTTTCTTGAGAAGATCAACGACACCAAAGGCAACCCAAAGATATCTTTAAGACTAGAAGGCCAAGCTCGCCCCACCCTATTTGATGTAGGGCTAAACTACACAGTTGTATCAACTGAGTTATATGCTCCTCATTACCCGCATATAACAGCTTTCAGAGAGGAAATAAAACGCTGCAATATTTTTTATTTTGAACCCCGGGAGCTGATGCGAGAAGCTTCGGCCATTGCCGACATCGAGCGTCCTGGCCCTTACGGACAAGACTTAGCGGCCTTTTACAACTCGCTCAAGCAGAAGAATCCGGCTCAATTCAAAAATCTCAGAAACACGGTAAGAACCATACTCCCCAGACTGGAAGACATATCAATACAGCGCACAGAAAAGGGAGATTTATATTTAATGGTTCACGAAGGTGGTGCATCCTTCTCTAATCGCTTAATATCAGAAGGAACACTTAGGGTGCTGGGTTTGGTTGCGGTTATGTCTCCTTTCACAGGCTCGACAGTTATCGGATACGAAGAACCCGAGAATTGCGTACACCCAAGAAGACTGAATCAAATCGCTGAGCTGTTGAAGCATGCCTATGGCCTCAACCGGCAGATATTAATCAATACTCACTCGCCAGTGCTGCCTGGATATTTCGAGAATCAAAACCTTTTGGTCTGCCTTAGAAATAATGGCCAGACGGAATTCAAGACCTTTACTTCGTTTGGTGAGATGTTTAAACCAAAAGAAATTGAAGAACATCTCGACGAGCGCATCGAAAGGGGGGATTTCGGTGGATAAATACTCGGTGCTATTTTTTTTAGAAGACAATGCCCAAGAACAGATAGTGCCCTATCTATTCCTTCGCATCGCTAAAGAAGCCGGGATCCTGCCTGAAAAGATTGAAATGCACATTCTTTATTCGCGAGGTGGAGGATCGATTAAAGCCTGCAAAAAGTATTTGGAGGATTGTCCCAATACCTCGGCTTCTGCAATAATACTCGGCAGCGACGGGAACTGCAAAGGCTACTCTGCCAAGAGAAAAGAACTGACCAACAACACCTCTTCGATAAATCTTCAGAGTAAATTGATTTTCGCCATACCGGATCCCCATATCGAGCGATGGTATTTATTAGACTCTAATGCACTATCCAGTGCAGTTGGCGAACGCGTTACAGACCACGCTCCCGCCAAAAAGTGCGAGAAAGACATCTACAAAATTCTTCTTAGAGATGCCATCTCTCGCTCAGGAGTGATTCCCCTCCAAGGTGGGGCAGAGTATGGAAAGGAAGTAGCAGAGAATATCGACCTTTATAAAGCGGCAAAGAGTGATTCTGGTCTTAGAGCTTTCATCCGTGAAGTGAAGGACTGGGCTTCCATGTTATAGATCGTAATTGACCGACACCAACCTCTTTGGGTAAGTGAAGGAGATTTCAAGAGTCAAAGCTCATCATTTATTCTGCCATGAATACCCTTGCTATAAAAATTTTCATCGTCTTGTTGGCTGCTTTCATCTTCTATGGCCTTTCGTCAGGTCACGAGCGCACCCTCAATAAGGGTCTTCTGAAAAAGACGCTCTGGCTCGCCCTTTGGGGTGTTGCTGGCGTGACAACGAGCAGCTTACTCTCATTCCCGTAATGCAATTTAGGAACAGCGACTTTGACCTTTGACCTTGAACTTTGAACTTTGACCTTTGACCTTTGAACTTTGAACTCACCCCCATGGCTCAAGCGAAAAAACGGCTCGGACGCGGGCTCGGCAATTTAATCACTAGTGGCGGCAAGGCCTCGGCTCCAAATGCGACCGAGGCGGCCAAGGCAGCGGCGCAGGCCAAGCCCCAGCCCGCCGACAAGGAGGCGGAAGCGGCGGCGCGCGACTACCTGGAGATACCCGTCACCAAGGTCGTGCCCAGCCCCTACCAGCCGCGCCGCGAGATCCTTGAGGAGGCGATTCGCGAGCTGGCCGACAGCATCCGCGCCGCGGGGCCGCTCCAGCCCATCGTGGTGCGCAAGCGCCAGACGCCTTACGAGCTGACCGCCGGGGAGCGTCGCCGGCGCGCCTTCCAACTGCACGAAATCAAGTGCAGCCCGGCGCGGCTGATCGACGCGACCGATGCCTCCTCCGCCGCGCTCTCGCTGATCGAAAACCTCCAGCGCGAGGGGCTCAACCCCATCGAAGAGGCGCTCGGCTACGCCAGCCTGATGCGCGACTTCGACCTCACTCAGGAGGCCACCGCCGAGCGCATGGGCAAGAGCCGCGCCGCCATCGCGAATGCCCTCCGCCTGCTCAGCCTCGACCGCGATATTCAGGGCTACCTCTCCAAAGGGCTGCTCAGCACAGGGCACGCCAAGGTGCTGCTCGGGCTGAAAGAGCCGGAGCACCGCCTCATCATGGCGCAGCGCATCATCGAGATGGGGCTGAGCGTGCGCGAGACCGAGAAGCAGATCAAGCGGCTCAACGAAGGGCGAAAGGCCAACGCCAGCAAGAAAAGCTCCAGCGCCGCCGAGGACGCCGTGGTGCAGGATCTGGAACGCCGGCTGACCTCGCGCCTCAACACGCGCGTCTCGCTCCAGCACAACGCGAAAAAGGGCAAGATCGTCATCGAATACGCGGGCAACGACGACCTCCAGCGCATCCTCGACCGCCTCGGCGTCGAGGGTTGAACCGGTGCGCCCCGCGCCTGCGCCTGCGCCTGCGACCCCTCGCCCGCCTTCGGCAACGCGGCATCCGTCAGGATGCCGAACCCAGCTTCGCCGACGACCCCCCCGCCTGCCTTCGGCCAGCGCGGCATCCGCAGGATGTCGAACCTTCCGGCCTACGGCGCAAAGTGGATTTCGCGTGCCCTGCGCGTCTGCGACTTGGAGGGTGCGGGCGGACGCGGCTCGGCGGCCAAGTCCTGGTCGCTTTCCAGCTCCACGAGCGCCGTCCGGTAGTGGTGGCGCACCCGCTGGCGCAGTTGACGGAAAAACGCGTTGTCGGCCTCGTTGAGCCGCACCGACTGCTGTCGCCGCAGCCCCAGCACCATCCC
>CAYQTM010000137.1:0-5385 GCA_964420355.1 uncultured Opitutales bacterium | reverse complement strand
GATCATTTCGGTGGCTTGGGGGCGGGTCAGGGTCGGGAGGGTGCCGGTCAGCACGATGGTTTTGCCCGCGAGCGCACCCTCGGCGGTTCCAGAGAGGGCGGCGGCCTCCTCCTCGGTGCGGCGCAGGGGCAGACCCCGCTCGCGCAGGCGGGCGATGAGCTGCTGGTGGGGCTCGCTGGCGAACCACTCGCGCACCGAGCGCGCCATGATCTCGCCCATGCCGTCGATCGCCGCCAACTCCTCCTCGGTCGCCGCCATCAGCGCGTCGATGTCCGCGAAGTGCGCGGCCAAATCCTTCGAGGCGCGCGCCCCGATGTGCTCGATCCCCAGCCCGTTGAGCTGCCGCCAGAAGGGCTGCGCCTTGCTTGCTTCGATCGCCGCCAGCAGGTTGTCGGCGGATTTCTCGCCAAACTTGTCCAACTCCAGCAGATCCTCGCGCCGCAGCGCATAGAGATCGGCAATCGTGCTGACCAGCCCGCGCGCGAGGAGCTGGTTGACCACCTTTTCGCCCATGTGCTCGATGTCCATCGCCGCCCGCGAAGCGAAGTGCTCGAGGCGTCGCGCCACCTGCAGCGGGGTCTCGCCGATCACCCGCCAGGCGGCCTCGCCGGGGATGCGCTCGGCGTGGACGCCCAGGCGCTCGATGGCGGCGGGGAAGTCGAAGGGCTGGGAGTCGGCAGGGCGCTTCTCCTCGACCACCCGCACCACCTGCGGAATGATCTCGCCCGCCTTTTCGATGATGACGGCGTCGCCCACGCGTATGTCCTTGCGTTTAATCTCGTCCTCGTTATGCAGGGTCGCCCGCGCCACGGTTGTCCCGGCCAGCGCCACGGGGCGCAGGTTGGCCACCGGGGTCAGCCGTCCGGTGCGCCCAATCTGTAAAGTGATCGACTCCAGCACCGTCTCGGCCTGCTCGGCGGCGAACTTGTAGGCAATCGCCCAGCGCGGCGCTTTCGAGGTGAAGCCGGCCTCACGCTGCAGCGCAAAGTCATCGAGCTTGATCACCGCCCCATCGGTGTCGTAAGCAAATCCGCCACGCAGCCCGTCTAGCTCCTCGATCGCCGCCCAAACCGCCTCGAACCCGCGCACCTGCCAGAAGCGCTCGACGGTAGGCAGCCCCCAGTCGCGCAACTGCTGCTGCAAGGCCGACTGCCGCTCCAGCGTCTCTGGCTCGACGAAGCCGCGCGCGTAGAGTACGATTTTCAGCTCGCGGCGGGCGGTTTCGCGCGGGTCGAGCTGCTTGACGGTGCCGGCGGTCAGGTTGCGCGGGTTGGCGTAGAGCGGCAGCCCCTGCTCGGCGCGCTCGCCGTTGATCCGCTCGAACTCCTCGCGCGTCATGTAGATTTCGCCGCGCAGCTCGATGACTTCCGGCGCTTCGCCCGCCAGCTCCAGCGGCAGCTCGCGGATGGTGCGCACATTTTGGGTGATGTCGTCGCCCTCGACCCCATTGCCTCGGGTGACGGCGCGGTTCAGCCGCCCCTGCTCGTAGGTCAGGCTCACCGCCACCCCGTCGATCTTCGGCTCGACCGTGTAATCCAGCGCCTCGGCCTCGAAGCGCCGCCGCAGGCGATCATCAAACGCCCGCAATTCCTCGGGATTGTAGGTGTTATCGAGCGAAAACATCGGCACGCGGTGGCGCACCGTCTCGAAAGCCTCCAAGCGGTCATCCCCGACCCGTCCTGTGGGCGAATCCGCCTCGGCCAGCTCCGGATGCTGCGCCTCCAAGTCCTGCAACTCGCGCTTGAGCCGGTCATACTCCGGATCGGAAATCTCCGGCTGCGCCTCCTTGAAATAC
The DNA here is from genome assembly GCA_964420355.1 of uncultured Opitutales bacterium. Taxonomy (GTDB): domain Bacteria; phylum Verrucomicrobiota; class Verrucomicrobiia; order Opitutales; family JABSRG01; genus CAYQTM01. The sequence continues at coordinate 3,590 of CAYQTM010000137.1, read as the reverse complement.
AGCGCATCATGCCGCGCAATCAACGCCCGCAACTCCTCAATCCGCCGTAAATCCTCCGCTTCACTCATACCAAGAATCTCCGCCGCCAAGCCCCACCTGTCCAGCCCAATCGCCTCCTTGATGTAAGCTTCGCGAGCCTCGTATGCATTGAGCAGGCTGGCAGGGTAGGGCAGTTCAGCGCCATTCGTGCTTGGGGTAGCGACCCTTCAAGTCTTTCTTCACCATCTCGTAGGAGGTTTGCCAGAAGCGGTCGAGGTCGTCGGTGACCTGGCAGGGGCGTTGGTTAGGGGCGAGGAGCTCGATTTTCAAGGGGATTTCGCCCTCGCAGATGCGGAGGCTGTCGCCGGGCACGTCGTAGAAGTCTTGCAGCTTGGAGGCGAGGACGACGCTGCCGTCGGCTTCGTAGCGGAGCTTGGCGGGCTTTTTGCGGTTGGGCAAGAGCCAGGTTTCGGGGGCGAGGCGCTCGACCTCGCTGAGTTGCTCGGGCGAGAGCCAGTTTTTCAGCGCGGGCATGACGGGCGCGTCCTGCACCTGCCGCTGCGAACGGGCTCCGAGGCAGATTTCTTCGAGCAAGAGGCGGCGGGCGGTGTCGTCGATCGGGGCGATGGCGTAGTCGGGGCGACGTTCGGCGATGAGGTTGACGCGCCGGATGAACTGCTCGACCGCAGGCGTCCAAGTGCGCAACTCGACGTTGCCCGCGAGGATCTCCCCGGCCAACAGCTCGGCGGCAGCCTGCTCGGGCGGCTCGCCGGACTCCTCGGCGGCCAGCTCCAGATCGCGAAAGCGCCGCACCCGCCGAGCCAGCACGCGCTTTTGTCCTTTTTGCCAATAGACCTCGGCGCGCTCCTCGTAGTCCTCGGGGAAGAGCGCCTCCAGCCAGTCCTCCTCGACCGCCGTGGCCAGCCCGAGCAGCGTAACCACCTCGCCACGCTTCGAGCGCTCCTCGATCTCGGCGGCCACCAGCAGGGGGGCGTCCTGCACGGCGCTGTCGTGGCGCAGCTCGGCGTTGCGCCCCTGCACCATCTCGCAGCGCAGGGTAGCGCGGTCGCGGCGGCGCGCGAGGTGATCCGAAAACGCGATCAGCACGGCCTTGCGCAGCGCCTCGGGGTCGTCGGTCGGCTCGGCTTCGGGGTCGAGTCCCTGCGCGCGAGCGACCCGCGCGAACTGCCCGGCGGCGCGTTCGGCCTGGCGCGCGGCCTGCCCGTGGATGCCCCATCCCTTGCAGAAACGTGGGTCGAACTGGCGGCTGCGGGCGAGGGCAAAGGCGCGGAGCAGCAGGTAGAAATCGGAGGTCTCGGCGGCGGCATCAAGAAGTAGCTCCTCACGCTCGCGGGCGCGGGACTTGTCGTGCAGCGGCTGGAGCAACGACCGCCCTTGGGCAAAAGCCGCGACCAGCAGCGCCGGGCGCAGACACCCGAAGTCGCTGGCAGCCAGAAAGAAGCGCGCGTAACGCGGGTGCGCGGGGAAGGCCGCCATCCGCCGCCCGGTGTCGGTCAGCCCGCCCGAGCGGTCGAGCGCCCCGAGGTTCCGCAGCAGCGCCAGCGCCGGCTTGAGGGCGGTCTCGGGCGGACGCTCGAACCACGGAAAAGCGTCGAGGTCGTCGATCCCGCCCGCCTTGAGGGTCAGCACCGCCTCGGAGAGGTCGACCCGTGCGACCTCGGGGCTCAGCCGCGCCTCGCGCCGCTCGTGCTCGCGCTCCGTCCAGAGGCGCTGGCAGATGCCCGGCGCGGTGCGTCCGGCGCGCCCCGCTCGCTGGTCGGCGCTCTGGCGGCTGATCGGCTCGATGAGCAGGCTGTTGATCCCGCGCCTCGGGTCATGGCGATTGACCCGCGCCAGCCCGCCATCGATCACCACACGCACGCCCTCGAGGGTCAGCGAAGTCTCGGCCACGTTGGTCGACACCACGATCCGCGGCTCCCCGCCCGCGCTCACTGCGGCGTCCTGCTGCTCGGGCGGCAGCTCGCCGTGCAGGGGCAGCAGCCGATAGCCGCGCGCCTCGGGGCAGCCCTCCAGCGCCTCGATTGTCTTGCGAATCTCGTAAGCGCCGGGCATGAAAATCAGCACGTCGCCCGCCAGCCCCTCGCGCGCCAGCCCCCGAAACCGATAGGCCGCCTGCTCCCAGATCGGCTTCTCTGCCACCGGCCCGCCGCCCGAGTAGCGCACTTCGACCGGATACTGCCGCCCCTCGGATTGGTGCACCGGGCAGGGCGCGAGGTAGTCGGCGATAGGCGCGGCATCGAGCGTGGCCGACATCACCAGCAGCTTCAGCTCCGGGCGTGCGCTACGCTGGATTTGCAGGGCACGCGCCAGCGCCAGATCGCCCTCCAGGTGGCGCTCGTGAAACTCATCGAAAAGGATCGCCCCGACCCCCGGCAGACGCGGGTCGCTCAGCATCCGGCGCAGCAGCAGCCCCTCGGTCACATACTCGATCCGCGTCGCGCCGGAGGTCTGGCTGTCGAAGCGGATCGAATAGCCCACCTCATCGCCCAGCCGCCCGCCGCGCTCCTGAGCCACCCGCCGCGCCAGCATCCGCGCGGGCAGACGCCGGGGCTGCAGCACGATGATCCGCTCGCCCGCCGCCACCAGCCCCTGATCCAGCAGCATTCCCGGCACCTGCGTCGACTTGCCCGAGCCCGTCGGTGCCACCAGCACCGCGCGCGGACACTCCCGCAGACCCGCCACCAGCTCCGCCTCCACTTCATACACCGGCAAACGCTCACCCATCCGCCCAAGTTAGCCTGATGCCCGGCTCCAGCACAATCCCGGAAGCGCAAATTCTGCTCAAGTGCGCTGGGTGGTTCAAAAAGTGCTTGAGGCAGGGCTTGGATTTCGGCACTCTCCGCCCGCTGGCCGTGTCCTGGTCTGCTTTCGATTTGCTCTACTGATGAAACGTAAGTCACTCTATTTTGCTGCCGCCGTGCTGGTCGGCTCGCTCTTCATGTTGATCGGTCTGAAGGCCGCCGGTGTGGGTGCGGCACAGGCGATGCCCGCGCCGGTGCAGCTTCCGGGCGTCGACCTGCTCGGGTCGGCGGACAAGCTGCTCGACACCCACGCCGCCAGCGGCGGCCATGGTGCTCACGGCGACGGCAGCAGCTTCCCCGTCCCGCTTGAGAAGTATCGGGAGACCGAGTCGGAGGACATGGGCACCTGGGCGAAGCTTGTCCACCGCGTGCAGGTCGAGCCTTTCAATCTGGTCGCTACCCTCATCTTTTTCTGCGCGGTGGTGCATACGTTGATGGCCGGATCCATCGCCAAATACGCCCACAAGCTGCAACACGACCACCTCGAGCGCATCCGCCGCGAGGGTAAAACCGGCTCGGCCAAGCCTTACAAAAACGCCAAGGACGAGGTCAGCTTCCGGGCGGAGATCCTGCACTTTCTCGGCGAGGTCGAGGCGATTTTTGGCATCTGGGTCATTCCACTTCTCATTTCGATTCTGGCCTTCCACGGGGTGGGCGCGGTTTACGATTACATCGACTTCGACGTCAATTACACTGAGCCGCTCTTCGTGGTCGTCATCATGGCGATGGCAGCGACCAAGCCGATCATGGTTTTCGCCGAGATGCTCTTGCGACAGGTGGCCAAGCTGG
>CAYQTM010000136.1:0-5489 GCA_964420355.1 uncultured Opitutales bacterium | reverse complement strand
ACTGGGCACGGTGGGTGCGGGTAGACAAATTTTAGCAGCGTCCGGAGCGGCTGAGGAGATGGCGGGCTTTTTCGAGCAGTTTTTTTTCTTCGGGGGTCAGCGAGCCGAAGCCTTTGGCGTTGATTTTGTCCAGAATGCGATCGACCTCCGACTGCAGGCCTTTCCGGTCGGAAATGTTTACCGTGTAATTTTTTGTCGTGTCCTCGACCGCCGATTTCTTCTTCGCCCACTCGGGCTCCTGCACTCTGGCCGTCTCGCGCCGCAGCTTGGCGAGGTCAAAACGAATGCCCCAGCTCTGCCCAAAACGTAGATAGAGCCAGCCCGCCAGTATGCCGCCCGCGTGCGCGGAATGGGAGGTCACCGAGCCGGTGCGCGCCAGAATCTCGCTGAAAAGCAGGCCAAAGGCGGTCAGGCCGATCAGCCCCCAGAGCAGCCACTTGGGCTTGACCGTCACCGGAATGATGAAGAAGAGCAGCACCTGCATCGGGCGCTCCATATTGGCCAGACAGAAGAAAGTCAGGATGGCGAAGACCGCCGCCGAAGCGCCAATCACCGACAGATTATTCGCCGCCGCCGTGCTGAAGGGCGAGCCCGGAATATAAGGTGCCATCAACCGCACCGCCACAAAGCAGAGCGCACCGACCAGCACCCCGCCTGTATAGAGCGCCAGAAAACGCTCCTTGCCCAGTGACTCCTCCAGTATCCGCCCGACAAAGAAGAGGGCGAGCATGTTAATCAGCACATGAAAGACCGAGGCATGGAAAAACCCGTAAGTCAGCACCGTCCACACCTTGAATTGCAGAAGGTTGTCGACGCTCAGGTGAATCCAGTTCCCCAGAAAAGCCTGTCCGCCCTCCGAGAGGCTGACGAAGGCGGTCACGACAAACAGCGCGAGGTTGATGGCAATGAGGATGACCACCACGCTTGGGCTCCGGCGGAAATCCGGCTCGCGCATATATGTCCGATCGTAAAGAGGCATCGCAGCGAAAAGGCAAACTAAGCGAGTTTAGCCTTTAGGTCGACCCGTAAATGCCAAGTTTTTTGGAAAAACCGCCATCCGCACAGCTTATTTTGTGATTGGGATGAGTGCGCAGTCTTTGGCGTCGCCGCAACTTTGTGCCGACAATGGGGTTTTCTCTCTCAGCGCGCTAAACCTCAACTTCAAAAAAACGAGAGCTATGAAAAACTTGATATACAGTATAATGATCGGTGGCTTGCTGATGCAGGTCGCTTTTGCCCAGCCCGACCAACGCCCAAAGGGTGCGCCACCGGAGCGCCCGAATCTGGAGGCGCTGTTCGAGCGGCTCGACAGCGATGGCGACGGGGTGCTGAGCAAGGCGGAGTTTGCCGCCATGCCGACGCCGCGCGAAATGCGGGGTCGTCTGGAAAATCGGGGGCGCCCCGAGGAGCGTGGGCAGCGTCGGGAGCCGCCGCCAGCGATTTTGGAGGAGTTTGACACAGACGGCGACGGCGAGTTGTCCAATGCGGAACACTCCGCTGCCCGCGAGGCGATGCAAGCCCGGATGGATGCCGACGGCGATGGCACCGTGACCCGCGAGGAGCGCATGGCCTTCCGAGATCAGATGCGCGATCAGCGCAGCAACAAGGGGCAGCGCGGCAAGCAGGGTCAAGACGACAAGCAAGGCCAGAGTGGTGAGAAGGGTCAGCGTGGCGAGAAGAGCCAGAGTGGTGAGAAGGGTCAGGGCGGTGAGAAGGGGCAAGGCGGCAAGCGAGGCCAAGGTGCCGACGGTGCGCGGCTCTTTGAGGCCGATGCCGATGGCGATGGCTTGGTGACGCGCGAGGAACTGGAGAACCACCGCGCCAAGCGGATGATGGAAAATAATCCGCGCCACCTGCAACGCTTTGATGCCGACGGCGACGGGCAGCTCTCGCTGGAAGAGGTGCAGACCATGAACAAGGCGGTCAGCGAGCGCCGGGGCGATAACAAGGATCGCATGGAGCAGATGTTCGAGCGCCTCGATGCCAACGGCGACGGGGCGATCAGCCGCGAAGAACTGGAGTCCGTCCGCGAAAACGCCCAGCGAGGCAACAGCCAGCGTGGCCAAGGCGGCGGGAATGGTCAGGGACGCGGTAAAAAATAGCGCCAGTGTGTGTAGTGCCGCTTGCCCTCTCGGCTGCTTTGGTCGATGCTTGTGCGAGCGCCATGTCCCCGAAAGCTCACTTGCCCGAAACCCTGCGCGCGGCCTTCGTTCAGCCGGTGGCCGTGCTGGGCAAAGGCGTGAGCGGACGGGCGGCGGCGGCGCTGATCGAGCGGCTGGGCGGGCAGGCGGTTTTTTATGACAGCAAGGCCGAGGGTGCCGAGCCAATCTTCGATGGGGCGGCAGCAGCCCGGCACTGGCTAGTCGTCGCCAGCCCCGGCTTTGCGCCCGAGCACCCTTGGATGCAGGCGGCACGCACCGGCGGCGGTCTGGTGCTGACTGAGACGGATTTCGCCGCGCTCTGCTGGCCGGGGCGCGTGATCGGGGTGACGGGCACGGTCGGCAAGACCACCACGACCGACTTCCTCGCCCACGCCCTGCGCCACGACGGGCAGGCGGCGGTCGCCTGCGGCAATATCGGCCTGCCGCTCTCGCAGGTGGCGGCTGAGGGGCGCGCGGAGGTGGCGGTGGTCGAGCTGTCCTCCTTTCAGACCGAGGCGCTGCGCTTTCTCGCGCCAGAGGCCTGCCTCTGGACAAATTTTTCCGAAAACCACCTCGACCGCCACCGCACCATGTCGGCCTATTTCCTAGCCAAGTGGGGGCTGATCGAACGCACTGGCACGGGCGAGGTCATCCTCGGGCAATCGGTGGCCGATTTCGCCCGCCGCGCCAACAAGCGCCTGCCCGCCCATGCGCTCATCATCGACCCCCACACCGCGCCCGAGATCGAGCCGCCCGCCGACTCCGTCTTCGCGCTGCCGCCCGCCCGCTACAACTTTGGCCTCGTCGCCGCCCTCTGGCAAAGGCTCGGGCGCAACCCCGAGGCGCTCCGCGAGGCAGCCCGCAGCTACCAGCTCCAGCCGCACCGCCTGCACTGCGTGCGCGAGGTCGGCGGGGTGCGCTTCTGGAATGACTCCAAGTCGACCAGCTTCGTCTCGACCCTGGCGGCGCTCGCGGCGCTGGAGGGTCAGGGCGAAATCCACTGGATCGGCGGCGGGCGCTCCAAGGGCGGCGACCTCGGCAGCTTTGCGCGCCGCATTGCAGGACGCATTAGCGCGGCCTATCTGATCGGCAGCACCGCCGAGGCCTTGCGCGAGGAACTGCGCGCCTGTGAGTGCTCGGCTACGCTCTGCCGCGACCTCCCCTCAGCCGTCCGGGAGGCGCACTCCGAAGCCGCGCCCGGCAGCCATATTCTGCTGAGTCCGGGCTTTGGCAGCCAGGATCAATTCAGCGGCTACGAAGCGCGTGGCGAGGTCTTCGAGCGCACCGTGCAGGCACTTTCGACCGACCCTCAAACGCAGTAATCCGAAAGTCTGGCAACAAAATTGCGTTACGGAGGCATGGAACCGATACAACGCACTGCATTTGCGACCTGGAAGGGTGGCCTGGAATCCGGCGCCGGAGCCGTCAGCACCGAGAGCAAGGCGCTCCAGAACGAGGGCTTCGCCTTCAAGCGCCGCGTGACCGCCGAGTCGCCCGGCACCAACCCCGAGGAGCTGCTCGCCGCCGCTGCCGCCGCCTGCTTCAGCATGGCACTCAGCAAGACGCTCGAAGACCGCGGCCACACCGCCGAGGAGCTGAACGTGATCGCCGAGCTGTGCCTCGAAGTGCGCGACGAAGGGCCGAAAATCACCGAGCTGAAGCTCACCGCCGAAGGCGAAGTCCCCGGCATGGACGAAAACGACTTCCGCACTGCCGTCGAAAGCACCCGCGAAAGCTGCCCGGTTTACCAACTGCTCGCCGCCGGCCTCGAACAGACCTCTGTCGAAGCCATCCTCGACGGCGAGCTGTAGGCTTGTAAGCGCGCGATTTCTCAAAGCGGCTTGCTCTTTTGAGCGGCTTGCGTTGTGCTGAAGGCCATGTCGCTTTCCGGCTTCAAAGTATTATATCATGTCGGACGCGCGTCCGAGATCGTGCGAATTCTCGCCAAATGGGGGTTCGACGAGTTTCTGAAGAAGCTCGACATCCCGCGCGTGCTGCGGCGCAATCTGGAAAACTCCGAGGCGCGCGGACTGAACCAGTGGCAGCGCTTCCGCAAGGTCTGCGAGGACTTGGGGCCGGTCTTCGTCAAGCTTGGCCAAGTGCTCAGCTCGCTGCCCGGGCGGCTGCCGCGCGGCCTGACCGAGGAGCTGAAGCTGCTGCGCGATCAGGTCGAGCCGGTGGATTCGGCGCAGATGCGGCGCGAGCTGGAGCAGGAGCTGGGGCGTCCTATCGAAGAAGTTTTTTCCGAGTTCGACTGGGATCATGTGCGGGCGGGCTCGCTGGGGCAGATTTATAAGGCGCGCCTGCGCGATAGCGGAGAGTGGGTGGCGGTGAAGATCCAGCGTCCGGGCATCGACAAGCGGATGAAAGAGGATCTCGAGATCGTCGCCTTCCTGGTCAAGCAGGCACACGAGAACATCGAGGTGGTGCAGCCCTACAACCTGCCCTCGATTTTCCGCGAGGCACGCCGCGCCATGCTCAATGAGGTGGACTTTCACAACGAAGCGCGCAACGCCGAGATTTTCAATCGCCAGAACCCCGACCCCGAGCACATCTTCGCACCAAAGGTCTTCGGCGAGTGGACAACCCGGTCGCTGCTGGTCACGCAGTGGGTGGTCGGCGACCCGCCCGCCAAAGCCGCGCTCAGTCATGAAGACAGCAAGCGCCTGGCCGAGCTGGGCGGTGCCTCGGTCTTCCATCAGGTCATCGTCACCGGGTTTTTCCACAGCGACCCGCATGGCGGCAACGTCCTGATCACGCGCGACAAGCGCATCTGCCTGCTCGACTGGGGGCAGGTCGGCATCATCACGCCCGAGATGCGCTACACTCTGGCCGACCTCTTTACCGCCATCTCGCAAAACCAGCCCGACAAGGTGGTCGAGGTGGCGCACCGCATGGCGCGAGGCGGTCGGCGCGCCGAGTATGCGCGGCTGGGCAAGGAGGTCGCCTTCATTCTCACCCAGGCGCATGCCGATAACCGGGTAAACCAGGAGATCGGGGTTGTCGGCATGGAGCTGATTCAGGTCTTTGGGCGGATGGGGCTGAATCTGCCCGCCGATTACGCCATGATGGCCAAGGCGGTCATCTGCGTCGAGGAGGTCGGACGCAGTCTCGATCCTGATTTCGACATCAAGGGAATCGCCCAGCCCTACATCGACAAGCTGCTCTGGGAGCGCTGGAACCCCTTCGCCCTCGCCAAGCGCAGCCTCTCGGCGGGCTACGAGACCCTGCTCAACCTCCAGCGCCTGCCCGGGCTGATGGAGCGCCTGATGCACCGCTTTGAGGATAACGACCTCTCAGTGCGGCTCGACTTCGACAAGCTCGACGAGTTGGAGGACACCATTGCGC
>CAYQTM010000135.1:0-5528 GCA_964420355.1 uncultured Opitutales bacterium | reverse complement strand
CCCCATGAACCTCCTGCCCAGTAATCGAAGTGCTCTGGCCGAGCGGATGCCGATCATCTTAGAGCGGTTGGAGAATGCGTCGATGCCTAAGGAGCCGGTGTGTGGCTGGGAAGGCGATGACTTTTGGCTGCACAATGGGTCGGTGCGGGTTTTTCCCTATGGGCGGAAGCCGGCTGAGCCGAGGGGAAAGACGCTTGTGCAGCGTTGGCTGGAGCAGGTGAAGCTCAGCAAAGGATCGTTTAACGGGGTGAATGGTTTTGGCGATGGGCGGCACTTGCAGGCGGCGCTGGAGCAGTTGGAGCCGGATGCGGTGCTCTTTGCCTACGACCCCGAACCCGCTCGTCTGGCGGCTGTGCTGGCGGAGCGCGATTGTGCGCCGCTGCTGCGCGACCCGCGTCTGTGGCTGGGCACGGGCAAGCTCGACGAGGGCTGTTTTGAGCCGCTGCGCAACCTGCGCTATGGCGATGGGCTGGAGATCCAGAAGGTGCCCTTCATGCCGCTGCACACGCTGGCGCCGAGCGATCATGAGCTATTTTTCGACCGCTTTGTCAAGCAGGTGCAGACGCGGAAGGTCATCTTCAACGCGTTCTTTCAGGACAGCTCCGACTACCTGAAGGCGCAGGCGGCGAACCTGCCGCAAACGCTGAGCGCGCCCGATGTGGGCGACTTTCCGGGGGCTTTTGCGGGCGCGGATGTGATCTGCGTGGCGGCGGGGCCCTCGCTGGATGAGGCGCTGGATTTCTTGCGGGCGGCTAAGGGGCGCGCCGTTATTGTGGCGGTCAATTCGGCCTATCGACCCCTGCGTCTGGCGGGTATCGTGCCCGACATCACGGTCGCGGCGGACTTCCGCGCGGCCACCAGCCACGGGTATCGCGGGGTGTCGACCGAGGGCAGCCTGCTGGTCGCCGAGTCGAGCGTTTTTCCGGGTGTGCCCGAGCCGTTTGCGCAGCGCACGCTCTTCTGGTTCAACCACAACAGCCTCGATGTGGTGGTGCGCGGGTGCCCGCCGGCGGTCGAGATCACCGGCGAGGGCACGGTGACGACCTCCGTGCTGCAACTGGCGCAGCACTGGGGCGCGGGGCGCGTCTGGCTGGTCGGGCAGGATCTCGGGTTTCCTGCCGACGCCCGCACCCACGCCAAGGGCACCGAATACGCGGATATCAACGAGCGGGTGACGCTCGAAGGCTGCCCCGAATATCGCGGCAACACCGGCGCGGTGTGGCTCGACAAGCGGATGGAGATCTACCTGACCGCCGTCGAGCGCTGGGTCGGGCGACTGCGCGCGGCGGGCGTGCCGGTGCTCAACACCTCGGTGAAGGGGGTCTGCATTCCCGGCACCGAGTTTCGCGCGCCCGAGGCCGCCTGCGAGGCGCTGTCGCCACCCGACCCGCGCATCGCGGAGGCGCTTGAGGCGCTGCGCAAGGGCGCCGAGGTCGATCCGCTGCCGCCCGCCCAAGTCGAGACCGCGCTGCAACCCCTGCGCGTCTTCCTCAAAGAGCTGATGGCGCGGGCGCTCAAGGCCGCCACCGAGCTGGAGGTCATTCCCAACCGCTTTGCCGCGCCCAGCTACGCCCGTCGCCGCGAGCTGCAAGCCGGGCTCGAGCGCCTCGGCGAGGTCGACCGCCACTTCGCTCGCCACCGCGAGCTTGCCGCCTTCTTCCGCGCCAAACCCCTCGCTCCCTTCCTCGGCTCGGTCATCGAAGCCGAGCACCAACCCACCGACCAGCCCGAGCACTGGCGCAAAATCGAACTCGCCCGCCTCGAAGCCTGGGCCTTCGCCGAAGCCGCCTGGAATCTCGAGCGCCTGCTGGCCTCGCCGAGGGGCGAATGAGTACCGAGTTCAAAGTTCTGAGTTCTCAGCATGAGAGCGGATAGCCCGCCTGATCAGCAATGCTTTACATTACAGCGAGTAATTCGACGATGGTGGCCTTCGGTCTGTATGGGGATCGATTCTGTGCTGTGCTGTTTTATCTCACGCTGAGGGTCGGTGAGGAAATTCAAAGTTCAGAATTCAAAAGTCAGAACGGTGGGTGCAATGTCTGGTAGTCGCTCATAGATACTTGATAACTCAACTTCGAACATCGAACGTCGAACTCTTTTCTGACTTGCGACTTGCTTCATGCTCAGAACTCAGAACTGACAGCTCAGAACTCTTTCTACGTTTTGCGTTTCTCCGCAGCCATTCCAATCATCACTTCCTCCAATTCGTAGCCGGTGAGAGTCTGGAGGCCTTTGGCGAATTGGAGGAAGGCCCAGAGGGTCATGGCCATCACGGGGGCTAGGATGACGAGGTAGGAGACCCATTGGAGCTGGGCTAGATCTTTGTTAAAGGCGTCGGTGCCGGGGTCGCTGGTGACGATCAGGCTGGCGAGGACGAAATTCAGGATGGCGCTCACGCCGAAGGAACCGCTGATCAGCCAGCCCGCCCGATGGAGCACTTGGCGGAAGGCCTCGCGGTTGCCGCGCTCGTCGAGCCGCGCCCGTATCTTGTCCACCTCGAACAGCTCGCGGTTCATCAGGATTTTTTCGACGATGGGGAAGCGGGTGAATTGCGAGCCGAGCGTGACGATGCCGAGCACCAGCGGCACGGCAGTCCCCTTGAAGACAATCCACTCCTTGGGGAGCTGGAGCAGCCCGATGCCCCCGGTCAGCAGGATGCTGACAAACCCGATGATGCTGAAGAGGTTGGCCTTGCGGCGCTGGAAGAAATCGAGCAGCCCATAGCCGACCGGAAAGGCCAGCGCCACCAGAAAACTCACGGTCGGCTCCAGCCCAAACCAGTCGCCCCCCTTCGACCAGATCAGCACCGGCAACACAATGTTGAAGCCGAGGCTCATCAGCGGATTTTCGCGCTTGGGCGCAGGGGTGGGCTCGGGTGAGTCAGTCATGTAAAGGTCAGGAAAGGCTGTCGGCGGCGCGGCTCAGGGCGGGCTTGACGGCGGGCTTGCTGGGTGCTTCGTCGTGGAGCTGGATGAGGGATTCGAGGTCGGCGAAGGCTTCGGCGAGGTCGCCCATGCCGCTGCCCCCGCCAACGAGGCGGTCGAAGAGGGTGCGCTTTTCGCTCTTGAGCTGGTTGATGCGGTCTTCGACCGTGCCGCTGGCGACGAGGCGGTAGATGAAGACGCTGCGGCGCTGGCCGATGCGGTGGACGCGGTCGATGGCCTGCTCTTCGACGGCAGGGTTCCACCAGGGATCCATCAGGAAGACATAGTCGGCGCTGTGCAGAGTGATGCCGACCCCGCCGGCGCGCAGGCTGACGAGGATGACACCCGCGCCTTTGTGCGCCTGAAAGCCGTCGACCGGGCGGGCGCGGTCGGGGCTGCTGCCGGTCAGCTCCCAGAGGGGCAGGTCGGGGAAGCGCTGCTGGAGCGCGGCGCGGATGCGGTCGAGGAAGCTGGTGAACTGGCTGAAGATGACCGCCTTTTCGCCGTTGTGGACGGCCTCTTCGAGGCGGGTGAGGAGCGCCTGGATTTTGCCGCTGTGCTGGGTGTCGGCCTGGCTCCAGGGCAGGAGGCCGGGGTCGCAACTGGCCTGGCGCAGGCGGGTGAGCAGGGTGAAGAGCGACATGGAGCGCTCGCGCATGGCGTCGCCGAGATCGCTGCCGACCGAGCGCAGCCCTTCGCGGGTGAGCCGCTCGTATTCGCCGCGCTGGACGGTGCTGAGCGGGCAGGCGAGGTCCATCGTGATCTTGGGCGGCAGCTCTTTGGCGACCGCTTTTTTGGTGCGGCGCAGGATGAAGGGCTGGGTCTGACGGCGCACTTTTTTGAGGAGCGCCTCGCGTCCCTCGCCGGTTTCGGCGGCCTCGAAGCGGCTGCGGCTGCCGAGCAGGCCGGGCATGAGGAAGCGGAAGAGCGTCCAGAGGTCGAGCGGGCGGTTTTCGATCGGCGTGCCAGTGAGCGCGATGCGGTGGCGGGCGCGCAGAGCAAAGCAGGTCTGCGAGATTTTGGCGTCGGGGTTTTTGATCTGCTGCGCCTCGTCGAGCACCACGTAGCCGAACTCCGTCCCATCGAGCCGCGCCCGATGCCGCCGAATCTGCGCGTAGCTCCCCACCCAGACCACCGGCGCGGCGTCTTCGCCAAAGCCCGAGCCCGCTCGCACCACGCGAAAGGCCATCTCGGGGAAAAACCGCCGCATCTCTGCACACCAGACCGGCACCACGCTGGCCGGGCAGATGATGAGAGTGGGGAGGTCGCTCACCGGGCGCGCGTAGAGCAGCGAGAGGGTCTGGAGCGTCTTGCCCAGCCCCATCTCGTCGGCGAGCAGCCCGTGGCAGCCGAGGTCGGCCAGCCGCCCGAGCCAGCGGGCACCCTCGCGCTGGTAGGGGCGGAGGAAGTCGGGCAGGCCGAGTGGCGGCGGTGCCTCGCGAAAGCTCTCGCGCCAGCCTTGCAGCTCGGTGCTCAGCTCGATGGGCAGCGCCTTCTGGTCGAACAGCGAAAACATCAGGTAGCGCGGTGGCTGACCCTCGCCGTGCATCCAGGGTAGCCAGTCTTCGAGCGCCTCGGCCTGCTCTTTTTCGATCCGCACCATGCCGACGTGCGGGAGGATGCGGAGCTGTCCGCCGTCGCGCATCAAGCCGCGAATCTCGCGCCCGTCGAGCGCGGTGTTGCCGGCGCGCACGTCCCAGCGCATCTGCATCGAGCCGTTATGCCCCTGCTCGGCCTGGCCACGCACCTTGGCGCGCATCGGCCCGAGCTTGAGGCGCTGCGCCACCGGGTCGACGCGCGTTTTGAAGAGTTCGCTCCAGCGGGGAAAGTCGCGCTGGAAAAAGGCGGTGATGCGCTCGGGGTCGTCGATGCGAAAACCGTTATTCTTGGGCTGATAGCGGAAGCCCGCCTTGCGGCAGAGGCCGGTCAGCCGCACCAGCACCTCGCGCTCGCCATCGGTCTGCGGCTGCGCCTCCTCGGGCTGGTCGCGAAAAGCCTGCACATCGCCTTGGCCGTTTTTCCAAAAGGCGCTTAGAGCCAGGCCTTTGGCACCCCCTTTGAAGTCCAGCAGCAGCGGACGAGTGGGGCGCGCCTCGATGTCACGCTCGGGCTCGGCCTCGGCTTCCGGCGCGGCCTCCTCGGCGCTGGCCACATGGGGCACCACCTGCACCTCGTCGGCGATCAGCTCCTCGATCTCGTAAATCCCCGCCGCCGCCAAAGAGCGATTGGTCAGCCGCTCCTTATCTGAGCCGCGAATCTCCGGCCTCCCATCTTTCCACTCGACCAGCACATAGCAGGCCTCGCCTTCCAGCTTGCCGTGGATGATCGCGTCGCCGGGCGTCAGCTCCAACTCAGAAATCCAGCCATCGCGATACAGCCCGCGACCCCGCTCCAGCTCTAAATCCGAAAACAAAGGCTCCCAATCGCGCGAAAGCTTTTTGAACCAGGCCTCGACGGCCGCTTGATTATAAATCCGCTTGGAAGTCCGCTGGGGCATGACGAGAGGGATACCGCCGACGCTGCCGGCACTCACACAGATTTCAACAGCATAAACGTCCTGCCCAACCCAAGACAAGCCCTATGCGCCCACACCCGCCAATAAGT
>CAYQTM010000134.1:0-5551 GCA_964420355.1 uncultured Opitutales bacterium | reverse complement strand
ACCTCGACCATGAAGCGCGGGATGATGCCACGCACCGTGCCGCCACCCGCGAGCGCCGCATCGGCCACCGCACCCATCAGCCCAGCACCGCCGCCGCCATAGATCAGCTCGCGCCCGCCCGCCGCCAGCGCCTTGCCCAACACCGCCGCCGCCTCAAAGTAGGCGGCATCGACAAAGTGGCTCGAAGCACAGTAGCAGAGGATCGACCGGCGTTCAGGGATGGCTTCGGAAGGAGATGAGTTGTGACTCATCGTCCGATTCTTATCGTGTTTTTGCGGATTGCAAGGTTTTCGGATAGGCTGCAAATTCACAAAAATCATTGGCAGCGCAGGACACCATCAAACCTCGATACGCTTGCGGGAACCCCCAAAGCTTTGCCTGCCATGGTAAAGATCACAAAACGCAAGCTGCACGAACCCAAGACTCAGGACTGGGCAAAGGCGAGCTATGCGGAACGCTTGGCCGCCGTCGAGGAAATTAGTGGGATCTATAAAGCTGATTACGCTCAATCCACATTTCCAAGAGATTATCGCATTACTCGAAAAAAAATGAAGTCCGCTATCGGATCGGCAACGGCTATGCGGTGGTGCAGAAGGCAGGAGTTATTAGCGCGGAGAAGCGGAGACGCAGAGGCGCAGAGAGGCTAAGGGACACGACAATCTTCTGAATCCACGCAAATCTTACTTTGTGAGTTTGAGGAGCATTTACCTGGGATTATGCGGTTGGAGGGCTGGGTTTGCAGCAAGCCCCGCGATCAACTGCGTGGCGGAGAGTGCCGCATACCCAGTTGCGCACTTGCGCAAGCGCTTGTTGGCATGAAGTTTGCGTGCAGGAGGCCGCTCCTTTCGGGGAGCCAACTCAAAAAACCCAAACTACATAGATATGAACACACTGAAACTAAAAACCCTCTGCGTTGCTGGGCTCTTCGGACTGGCCGCCACTTCGATGGCCGCCGTTCAACAGGGCGACTGGGAACTCAACTTTTCCGGTAGCTACTCCAACTCCGATGTCGACCTTTCCGACCCCGATATCAATAGCGACAGCGATACGCTGACCATCGGCGGCACTGCGGGCTACTTCTTCACCGAGAACTGGCAGTTCTCCGGCACTGCCCGCTACGTCATGAATGACGTCGGCGACAGCGATACCGACAGCCTCGACATCGGACTGGGCGTCGACTATCACTTCATGCCCACTGAGCGTCTGGTTCCCTACGTGGGCGTCGGCGGCTATTACAGCAAGATCAACGCGGCTGAGCTCGATGAGGATGACCTCGTTTACGAGATTCGCGCCGGCGTGAAGCAGTTCGTGGTGGACAACATCGCAGTGCGCTATCAGGTCGCGTGGAATCAGGGCGAGGACATCGAATCGCTCAACGCCAGCGTCGGCCTTTCAACCTTCTTTTGACCCCCGTCTAAAGGAGCGCTTTTAGTTTAATGGCTTACATCAGGCCGAGATGATTCGCCGCTTTCAACGAGGCGCTGAGCATGGGTTGGGTTAAAACCCTGCCCATGCTCAGGAACGCTGTTGAAGCGGTGAAGCACTCGGTCTCTTTAGAGATGGGGCGGAAAAGCCAGTTCGCGGCGTTGGTGCCGAGCAGACGGATCTGGATCCGCCAGGCTCGGCACCGCCTTGCGCTGCTGGCTTTTCCGCTCCCACCTGATTGTAAGCGATTAATCTAAAAACGCTCTTCCACGTGAGTGAGGCGCACCTATCCGCCCCTCGCTCAACCCCCTCGGCGAGCCGGGAAGTTTCGTGCTTCTCGGCTCGCCTTATTTGTGTTTCGAAATCCCTTAAAACTAGTTGAAAAGCGAAATTGACCTCTTTAGTTGATAATTCATTATCAATACTATACCCCTTTGCTTGATGCCCACCCTGCAACTGTTTTGGAAGCGTTGTCGCCGAACCTTTCGGCGTCCTCTACAAACGGCACATGGCGAGTGGCGCAGCCGCACGACCCTGATTCTGCGGCTGGACGACGGCACGCACCGGGGCTACGGCGAGGTCGCGCCGCTGACCGCCTTTGGCAGCGAGAGTCTGGAGCGGGCGGAGGCGTTTCTGGACACCCTGCGCGGGAGCCTGACGCGGGAGAAGCTGGCGCGGGTCTCGGACAGCCTGCCCTGCTGCCAGTTTGCGCTGGAGAGCGCGATGCGGCAGATCGAGGCGAGCGATGGGCTGCCGGCGCGCACCTGGCCAGTGGCCGGGCTGCTGCCCGCCGGGCCGGATGTGCTGGAGGCGCTGCCGGAGCTGGAGGGGCGCAACTATGAGGCGGTGAAGTGGAAGATCGGGGTGGAAGAGCCGATGATCGAGTGGGATCTTCTGGGCGCGGTGCATCAGGCACTGCCGCCGGATTGCGAATTGCGGGTCGATGCCAACAGCAGCCTCGATGTCGACACCGCGCGCGGCTGGCTGGAGCGACTGGAAGCACTGACGCGCCCCTGCCTGCTCGAACAGCCCTTGCGCCCCGGCATGGAGGACATCATGGACGAGCTCCGCGAAGTCAGCTCGGTCTGCATCGCGCTGGATGAGAGCGCCGGACGGGCGGCCAGCCTGAGACGTCCGCCGCTGAGCCTCTGGCGCGGCGGCTGGGTGATCAAGCCGATGATCCTCGGCGCGGAGCGGCACTGGCGCGCCTTTCGCGAGGAGCGCCCGCGCGACCCCGTGATCTTTTCGAGCGCCTTCGAGACCGCCTTCGGGGTGGAAAATGTGCTGGAATTCATCCGCGACGACCCCGGCACACCCAAAGCGCTCGGCTTCGGCACCCTCGATGCCTTCGAGGACGACGGCCTGACCCTGCACCCGCCCGGTGCCAGCATCACCTCTGGCCAAATCCCGCTCGCGCAACTCGATGCCCTCTGGCAGCAATTGTAAGTACCGGCTCTGCCCCGAGACGCGCGCCGATTCGCGCCAAAAGGGTTTATCGATGCCGCATTGCGCCGTTGTAGCAGAGAAGGCTCCTGTAACAGACTGGCATTATGAGCGATAAACCGCGTATTCTCTTCTTTTCGTGGACTCTGCCCAAACGCGGCAGCGGGGCGAATCTGGCGATGTATCGGCACTTTGTGCAGAACGACGACTTCGAGGTCTTCGTCATCAGCAATCAGGAGCTACCCGAGGATGTGCCGCTGCCGAGCTACACCCTGCCCCGCTCGGAGCGCATCGACCGCCTGCGCTCCACCCGCGCCGCGCGCCTGGTGACCCAATACGAGATGCTGGTGCACGCACGACGCCTGCCCAGGCGCGTTTACGAGATCGTCCAAGAGTTCAAGCCCGAGGCCATCATGACCATCCCCGACCACAACATCAGTTGGGCGGCCTGGCGGCTGGCGCGCGAGACGGGGCTGCCCTTCGTCACCAACTTTCAGGACTGGTGGCCGCGCGGACAGTTTTACTACGACTTCGAGCGCCCCTATGCGCCGGTGCGCGCGCTGCTAGAGCGCCGGATGCGCCGCATGTATCAGGACAGCGCCCTGGCCTTCTGCACCAGCGACGGCTTCAAGGAATACCTCGGCGCGCACCCCAACGCCCACACGCTCTACCCCATCTCCGAGCGCGACAACAGCGAGTGCCCGCCCATCCAGCCCAGCGACAAGCCCTCGATCAAAATCCTCTACACCGGCACGCCCTTCGGCTCCTACGGGCGGCTGCTGCTGGAGTTCATCGGCGAGACCGAGAAAAACGCCGACATCGAGGTGGTGGTTTACGGTGCCGAGCCCGACTGGCCGAAGGAGGTCACCGAGCGCCTGCGCGCGGCGGGCATCTACCGAGGCTTCATCCCCTTCGACCAGCTCAAGGCCAAGCTCGCCGAGGCCGACGCCTTTCTCGCCATCATGAGCTTCGACCCCGCGCTGGAAGTGATGATGCGCACCAGCTTCACCACCAAAGTGCTCGACTACTGCCGCCGCGCCCGCCCGGTCATCGTCTGGGGGCCCGACTTCTGCCAACCGGTCAAGGTCATCGACCGCGCCGGTGCCGGCATCACGGTCACCTCACCTGACCCCAAAGACGTGCTCGCCGCCGCCCGCCAGCTCAAGGGCGACACCGAAGCCCAGCGCCGCATGAGCGAAGCCGCCTGGGAACTCAGCCAGACCCTCTTCAAGCACGACAACATCCACGAAGTCTTCCGCCGCGAGCTCACCCGCATCTGCCGAGGGGATGCTCTATAGGTGATGCGGCGTGTTGACATTGTGTCGACGAACCGCTAGCTCTGGAGGCTGCCGTAGTTCTGCGGCCTTTTTACGTTTATGGATATTGCAATAGTGACCGGCGCGGACAGCTCCAATGGAGTTGCCATCTCGCGACGACTGGTGCGAATGGGCTGCCGAGTCTATGGGCTCGGACGTGACTTTTCCCGCATTCCTTTTTCTCATGGCGACTTTCGCAAGGTGCAGCTCGATCTGACGCAGGTCGATGAGCTGGTCGAGGCGGTGCGCAAAATTCGCGAGATCGAGGGCGGGGCTTACTGCTACGTCCACGCGACCGCCTATTGGCCGGAGCCGACGGCGAAGTTCACCGAGATACCGGTGGGCGAGCTGGAGGCGGCGCTCAAGATCAATCTGTATGTGCCCAGCGTGCTCTCGCGGCTGCTGCTGGAGGGCATCGGGCAGCTTCAGGGGCACCTGTTTTATGTGGTGCGCCCGCCCGAGGGTGGCGCGGGCAATGCGCCGATCTGGGCGATGGTCGAGCAGGGCTTGCGCCGCTTTGGTGAGTCCCTCTTCGAGCAGGTGCGCGAGAGCGGGGCGCGGATGACCCTGCTGCGGCTGCTCGAAACCAGCGCGAAGGACGGCTCAGCCGGGCAGCGGGTCGATCCCGAGCAGACCGCCGATGCGATCGAGCGTGTGATGCAGTCGCGCGACGGCAATGTGGTGACCGAGATGGCGGTGCGTCCGCAGTTGGAGACGCCCGGCGCGAAGCTGCCGCGCACGGCGCTGGAGGTCGACCCCTACAAGCAGATCACCCTGCCGCCGCCCGAAAAGCGCCCGGCAGAAGGCACGCCCATCCCCACCCCCGAGCGCGAATCGCGTCCGCTGGAGGTGGAGACCGAGTCGATGTCCGAAGAAGAAGCCGCCGCAGAGGCCGAGGCCATCGAGCGCGAATTTGAGGAGGAAGTGCGCCGCCTGGAAGAGGCGCGCGAGGATTTGGAAGCCGAACGAGGCCGAGGTCGCCGAAATGGAGGCGATGGCAGCGGCAACAACGACGGTGCCAGTGGCGGCAACACCGGCTACGAACCCGACAAAGAAAGCGGTGGCGAAGACGAAGACGGCGAAGGCCGCCGACGTGGACGCCGTCGGGGTCGCCGGGGTGGCCGTCGTCGCCGTGGCGGTGGCGATCGCCGCGAAGAAGAATCCAAGCCCCAAGGCAATTCCAGACCTCAAGGCGATTCCAAGCCCGAGGCTCAACCGAGGCCGCGACAAGACTCGAAGCCGCAGGACAGACCGCACAGAGATGCCAAGCCGAGCGAAACCAAAGCGCCCGAGTCCAAACCACAAGCCAGCAGCGAGCGCCGTCCCGGCCCCCTGAGCGATGCCGAGAAGGCTGCGCTCGCCGCCAA
>CAYQTM010000133.1:4193-5565 GCA_964420355.1 uncultured Opitutales bacterium | reverse complement strand
GCACCCGAACCGCGTCGCGGCGAGGGGCAACACCTGCTCGACTGGCTGCGCGAGGCACTGCGAGCCTGCGCGGCACAAGCCGAGATCGAAGACCACTTTCCCGCCGAGTTACGCCTGCCTGCGGGCGACAGCGGCACCCTGCGGATCGACTTCACCTACCAAGGCGACAAGCATTTTCACTGGATTTACAACGAGGCCGAGGCCTGCGCCCAGATCGACCTCAGACTCGGGGAGCGCACCGTCCACCAACACCAGGCCATCCGCCGCCTGCCCCGCGAAAATGTCCTCAGCGAAGCCCTCTTCTTCCCGCCCGAGGAGAGTTGAGGCCGCGAAGGCAAAAGTAAAAAAGCCGCCAGCGCTATTTTTCTTCGAAGCTGCTCAAAGGCAGAACCAGCCCAAGACGCTCACGCTCATGCTTGTGCACAGCCAGCGCTCACTTGCGGGGGCTTTCCTGATGGACGGCGTTTTGTTCTTTGCCGGGAGGCATGGAGTGGTTTTTGCGGATGGCTCCTTCGGGATCGGCGTTAGCTTCCCAGGCGGTGGGTTGGCTGCGGGTTGTACCTTTTTTCTCATCCTCGCGCGGGCGGACGGACTTCGCGGGTCGCGAAAACATCCGCAGTGCCAAAAAGGTCAGCGGGATAAGGATAAGGATGGCGATGATGGTAAGTATGTATCCGGCCATAATACACCTTATCACGCATGACCCATGCCAATCGCCGCGATGCGTTGAAATAACGTCGCTACAGGCGCTCTGTTTTGTGCGTTTTCCATTTTGCGTTTTGCGTTTCCAACTGGAGGCTGCTACCTCTGAGTTATGCAAGATGCGGCGGAACAGGATGGTGGTGGGATGCCGATGGCGGCGGTTCAGGAGGCGGTGAGCCGGCAGTCGCTGTTTGAAGACAAGAGCTGGCGGCTCAGCCCGCTGCCCTATCCGCTGGACGCCGCGCAGGTGAAGGCTATCGAGGCGCTGGGCGATGCCTGTCTGCACTTTTACAAGGCGCTGGAGCTGCTCTACGGGCGCTCGCTGGCCGATAAAAATCTGCTGCGCAACCGCCCGCTCAAGGCACCCTGGGTGGCCGAATACCTCGATCGCGGCAAGCCCCCCGAGCTGATCGCCCACACGCGCCACCCCTCGACGCGTGACCGCCAGCCCTTCGTTATCCGCCCCGATCTGCTGATGACCGAGGACGGTTTTGCGCTGACCGAGATGGATTCGGTGCCCGGCGGCATCGGCCTGACCGCCTTCCTCAACCGCCTCTACGAGCCGGCGACCGAGGGCGTGATCGGCGCGGGCGAGCAGATGGTGGACGCCTTTTACGCGCGGCTGGCGGCGCTCGCGCCCGGCAAGCACCTGCCCTTCATCGCGATTCTG
>CAYQTM010000133.1:0-4093 GCA_964420355.1 uncultured Opitutales bacterium | reverse complement strand
CAAGAATACCGCAAGCCCCAGCGCCTGCGCCACCCGGTTTATGCGCCCGACGGCAGCCGCTACTCGATGGAAGGCCGAATGCGCCTTTGTCCCTACTTTTTCGTCGACCCCGAAGCCGAGCGCACCCAGCTCTGCGGCATCCTCGCCACCTTCTGTCCCGCCGACAAAAAGATTATCCACGGCATGAAAGACGCCGCACTTATCCCCTGCGCCCAGATAGCGACATAGCGGTTCAATTGCGCTGCGTTTTGCGTTTTACCTTTTGCCATTCACGCGGCAGCATGGATTGCGATACGTCGCCCCGCTATGAGCTTCGAACTTCGCGATCCCTATCCAGTCCCGCCCTTTCGGGTGCCCGCGCGCGGCACGGTTGTCCTGCCGGGCTCGAAGAGCGTGACGAACCGGGCGCTCATCCTTGCCGCGCTCACGCCCGAGCCGGTGACCCTCCACAACGCCCTGTTTTCGCGCGACACCCACCTGATGTTGCAGGCGCTCGAACGCCTCGGCGTGCAGAGCGTGGCCGATCAGGGCGCGCGCGAGGTCAAGCTCCACGGCACCCGCAACTTCGCCGCCGAGGCCACCCTCGATGTCGGCAACGCGGGCACCGTCGCCCGCTTCCTCACCGCTCTGCTCGCCCTGCGTAAAGGCGGGCGCTACAAGCTCGACGGCGACCCCGCCATGCGCCGCCGCCCGATGAGCGGCCTGATCGAGGCGCTGCGCGACTGCGGCTCGGCCAGTTTTACCTTTCACGGCGACCCCGGCTGCTTCCCCTTCACGATGGAGACCCACGGCCTGCCCGGCGGCATGTTGCAGGTCGACGCCTCGGAGAGCAGCCAGATGCTGTCCGCGCTGCTCCTCGTCGCGCCCTTTGCCAGTCAACCGACTACCCTGCACATTCGAGGCGGCAAGATGCGCCTCGGCTACGTCAAGATGACCACTGGCCTGATGGAGCAGTTCGGCCAGAAAGTGCAGTCCGACGACGTCACGCTCACTTACCGCGTCGAGCCCGGCAATGCCTATCCAAATCCGCCGCGCAACTTTGTGGTCGAGCCCGACGCCTCGGCTGCCAGCTACTTCCTCGCCCTGCCGCTGGCCACCGGCGGCGAGGTGGCGGTTGAGGGGCTGGGGCAGGCCTGCCTTCAGGCCGACCTCGCCTTCGTGCGCGTCCTCGAGGCGGCGGGCTTGCAGATCGAGCGCGACCTCAGCACCTGGGTGGCGCGCGCCCCCAAGGAAGGTGCCGGGCGCGGCGTGCTCAGCAATTTCTACGAGTTTTCCGACACCTTTTTGACGCTGGCCGCTCTCACGCCGCTGCTCCAGGGCGAGACCACCATCGCGGGCATCGCCCACACCCGCAAACAGGAGACCGACCGCGTCTCGGCGATGACCAACGAGCTGCGCAAGCTCGGCCAGCGCGTGGACGAGCACCACGATCTCATCAGCATCAAACCCGATCGCCTCGGCCTCAAGACCCTCGCCCGCACCGCCCGCCCGCAGGTCAAAACCTACGAAGACCACCGCATCGCCATGAGCTTCGGCATCCTCGGCTGCTGCGACATCCGCAACGATGGACACCCCTGGCTCCGCATCCTCGACCCCCACTGCACCAGCAAAACCTTCCCCGACTTCTTCGAGCGCCTCGACGAGCTCCGTGAAACCTCACTCGCCGGAAGTTAGTCGTCCTCGTGCTCAAATGAGCGCTGAGGTGCCTGTTGGTCGAGCCAGTCCTGCAGGATAAGGGCGGCGGCGCGGGAGTCGAGGTCGCCTCGGCGGCGTTCGCGGAGGCGCTTTTTGGCGCTTTTGCCTTTTTTGCGGGATGCGGTTGGGGCGGCGATCTGCGCCTCGGCCGCATGGCTGGTCAGGCGCTCATCCATCCGCTCGACCGGCAGCCCGAAGCGCTTTTCCAGCTCCGCGATGAAGGCGTCGACCTCCTTGGCCTTGAATCCCGCCGAGCCATCCATGTTCAGCGGATAGCCGACCACCAGACGCTGAATCCGTCGCTCGCGGATCAGCGCCGCGATCTGCCCGAAGCGCGCCTCGGCGCTCTCGCCGGTGGCCGCCGCCACCGGCAGTGCCACCCCGACCTCCATGTCTGCGCAGGCCAGTCCAATCCGCTTCTCGCCGTAGTCAATGCCGAGGATGCTCACGCTTCTGCATCTTTGAGCGGGTAGCGGATGTGCGCGATGGTGCCGCCGCCCTCGCGTGGACTCAGGTAAAGCTCGGCTCCGAGGTTGCGCAGGGTGTGCCGCGCCACGGTCAAGCCCATGCCGCGCCCGACCGAGGTCTTGGTCGTGATAAAGGGCTCGAACATGGTGTCCTCGACGCTTGGGTCGATCCCTGTGCCGCGATCGAGCACCCGAATGTGCAGCAGCCGACGCTCGTCTTTTTGCTCGATTTCTGCCTCCAGCTCGATCTTTACCTCGGTGCCCTGCGCGCTGTCCTTGTAGGCCTCCTCGGCGTTGATGAGCAGCTTGCCCACCATCGACTCGAAGACCTCGCTGTTCGTCACCAGCCTGAAATCTTCCGGCAGATCGAGCCGCAGATCGACCTTGGTCTGGCTGTCATACTCGCTGGCAAAGCGTTGCAGGGTATTGGCGATCAGCTCGCGAAAATCGACCTCGTGAAACTGTATTCTCTCCTCGCTGGCGATGCTGCTGAGCTGGCGAATGATCGTCACCATGCGCTGGATCGCCGTGTCCATTAGCCCGACGCTCCGCTTGACCATGTCAGGGCTGTTGTAGCCGGTCTTGATGAGATCGAGGTAGCCGACGACCACCCCGAGCAAATTGTTCAGGTTGTGCGCAATGCCCTGCGTGATCGCGCCCACCGCACTGGTGCGCCGCGACTCGCCGAGCCGCTGTTGCAGCTCCAGATTCTCATGAAACATCTCCTGCAGGCGCAGTTGGGTGCGCACCCGTGCCAGCGTCTCGTCGAGGTCGATCGGCTTGGTGATGTAGTCGACCGCGCCGGCGTCCAGCCCCTCCAGCTTACCCTCCTTCGAGGCCTTTGCCGTGATGAACATCACCGGAATGGTCTCCGTCACCGGATCGGCCTTGAGGTGGGCGCAGGTTTCGATGCCATCCATTTCGGGCATCATCACATCCAGCAAAATCAGGTCGGGCAGGGTCTCCTTGACCTTCTGCAGGCACTCGCGCCCGTTGTAAGCCACCAACACGTTGAAGCCTGCACGCTCCAGCTTGCGTTGGAGCAGCTTGATGTTTATGGGTTGGTCGTCGACGACCAGAATGGTGCTGCCAGAATCGCTAGCCAAGGAAAAATAACGTTTAGATATGCAAAGTTGCGTGGCTGGTTGGTTTTACAGCCTGCCTCCCCATGGGCGCAAGCTGTTTCGCGGTATATTTTTTTCCGGCAAAGCCACCGCCGCCCGAATCGTCACAGTTTGCGCAGCGATTTGAGCGCCATCAGGATGTCGCGCACTTCCATACGCTGGGTATAGTCGCGCTCGATGAAGGCCTTGGCCACCCGGCTGTCGCGCCCGATCACATAGGTGGCGGGGATGGGGATCTCGAAATCGCGGTTGCCATTGGCGGCCTCGAGGTCGATCCCCAGCCGGTCGTAGAGCGGCAGCAACTCGGGGTCGACAGTAAAAGTCAGCCCAAAGAGCCGCGAAAGCGCGTTATCCTGATCGCTGACAATGGTGAAGCGCTCATCAAGTCGTGCCGCCACCTGCGCCGCGCGCTCGGGCACCTCGGGCGAAATCGCGATCAAGCTGCCACCAAAGGCCTTGATCTGCGGCAGCACCTCTTGCAGCTCGCGCAGCTCCAGATTGCAAAAGGGGCACCAGCCGCCACGATAGAAGTTGAGTACGACCGGCCCGGAGCGCAGCAGACGGCTCAGGCGCAGCGACTGCCCTTCGATCGAGGTCGCCGCGAAATCCGGGGCGACCCCGCCCTCGCGCACCACATCCTCCGAAAGCGGAATCGACTGTGCCCGCGATTCCAGAAGCGCCAGCCGCTCGGCATCCTCGGCCATTCGCAGCGCGATTTCATTCTTAAGTTGCTGCCGCTCAATCGCGTAAGTCGAATTAGGGTGATCCAGCGTATCCGCTTCTGTATCCAAAAAAGTGTGGCTCATC
>CAYQTM010000132.1:0-5579 GCA_964420355.1 uncultured Opitutales bacterium | reverse complement strand
TTTCTCGCCCCCTGGGGTCCGGTATAATATCAGTTCGTTTTTCATTTGGATACTTGCTCATACGCGCGCCTCTGTCGTCAACTCGGCGATTTGGATCCTGGCCGGTGTGCCTTCCGGGAGAAAGACTTGGAGGGTTTTCGGGGTGGGTTTCATGCAGATTCTTCGTCTTTCAATTGCTTGTAAACCTTGTGCAGCAAATGCTCGATGGCGAGATCCCGGAAGTCGCCGTCAGAGAGTAGTTTCTCGGAAATCTCGTCGTTCCCCTCCATGCGGTCGATGACCAGCCCTTCGAAGGCTTTCTCGAAGACATACCGGAAATCATCCTTATTGTTGGTCTGGGCCGCTTGCTTGAGCTTTTCGTCTTCAAAGGCCTCTTCCTGGATCTGATCGAAAAACAGCTGATCCGCCTGCGTAAACTCGGTCCCGAAACGCTCGTTCAGTATATCGATCAGTTCGGACAGCGCGATCACTTCATCTTCCTTGCCGGTGCCAACATCACTCGGTCCCTTGAGCGGTTTGCCGTCGCCGGTGTTGAGATCGATCTGGCCTTCGCTGATTTTTTGCAGCCGATAATATTGCAGCTCGATTTCATCTTCCAGATGCTGGGGGCCTTCCCCCTGGCGGCGGGGCAACTTCGTCAGCAGAAAGCGAAGGTAGGTGTAGAGCTTCTCCAAGTCGGAGTCCTGGTAAGGGATGACTTGGGAAAGAAAACCATACAAGTTCCGAAAATTCACCAACAGTGCCTTGGCTTCCTCGCAGTCGTCTTCGTCGAGTTCATTGAAGCGCTCGACGGCCTTGTCCAGGACGCCGTTCATCCGGGCATGATCCTGTTTCGTTTCTTTGCGCTTGGGTTGGAAGTAGATCGCGCAGAACTCATTGATCTCTTCCTCGAAGATCAGGCCCAATTCCTCGATCTGATGTTGCAGCCGGTAAAGGTGCTGCGAATCCGTGATGGGGTCGCTCGGGGTGTCCTCGTAGTAGGGCTTGAATGCCTTGAAAATCTCCTCCGGGCTATTTCTGAAATCGAGGATGAAAGTATCTTCTTTCCCCGCGCAGGTGCGATTTAGTCGGGAGAGCGTCTGCACCGCTTTGAGTCCTGTCAGCTTCTTGTCCACATACATCGTGTGCAGGAGCGGCTGATCGAAGCCGGTTTGATATTTCTCGGCCACCAGTAGCACCTGGTATTCTGGGCTATCAAACTTTTCGGGAAGCTCCGATTCCTTGATGCCCTGGTTCATCCCGACTTCGGTCCAGTGCTTCCCCTTTTCGTCCGGGTCTTCCACCGTGCCGGAGAAGGCGACCAGTGCCTTAATGTCTTTGTATCCCTTCTCCTTGATATACTTGTCGAATGCCTGCTTGTAGCGCACGGCGTGCAATCGCGAATCGGTCACCACCATGGCTTTGGCGCGTCCTCCGATCTTGTGTTTCACATGGGTGCGGAAGTGCTCGATCATCACTTCGGTCTTGGATGTGAGATTATGGGGGTGCAGAGTGAGGATACGGGCCAGGGAGCGCGCCGCTTTCTTGCGCTCGACGTGCTTGTCGTTCTCAGTCGCCTGAACGATTCGGTAGTAGGTTTCGTAAGTCGTGTAGTTTTTCAGCACATCGAGGATAAATTTTTCCTCAATCGCCTGCCGCATCGAGTAGAGATGGAAGGGTGACTTCCCGTCCGGCCCCGGCTCGTCGAAGACATGCTTCGTCTTGAATTTAGGCGTCGCGGTAAAAGCGTAAAAATTCAAATTATCCTGCTTGCTGCGCTTCATCAGTTCCCGCACGACACCCGCCAGCTGGTCGGGGTCTTCATCCTCGGCGTCCTCCGCATAGGTGGCGGCGACCTCATTGATTTGATCCTGGTTGAGCACACCTTTGAGCTCCATCGCACTTTCGCCCGATTGCGAGCTATGCGCCTCATCGACGATCACGGCAAAGCGCTTGCCCTTGGTGCTGAGCTGTAGGCTCTTGTCTGCTTCGTTCAGCTTCTCCAGCGTCTCGGCGACAAAGGGGAACTTCTGCAGCGTGGTGATAATGATCGGGGTGCCCCCGGAGAGTGCTTTGACCAGTTGCCGGGTGTCCTCGTCGATCTTTTCGACCACCCCTTGCTTGTGGTCGAATTGGTAAATCGTGTTTTGCAACTGCTGATCCAGCACGCGGCGGTCGGTGACCACCACCACGGAGTCAAATACCTTGTTGTCACCGGCATCATGCAGATTGGACAAGCGATGGGCTAACCAGGCGATGGAGTTGGACTTACCCGAGCCCGCGGAGTGTTGGACCAGGTAGTTGCGCCCCGTGCCGGCCGTCTTAGTGTGGGCGACCAGCTTGCGCACCGCATCGAGTTGATGATAGCGGGGAAAGATCATGGTCTCCCGCGTGATCTTCTTTACGCCTTTGTCGGTGAGGATTCGCTTTTCTTTGACCTCCAGATGCATGAAGCGCCCCAGAATATCCAGAAAGCTGTCACGCTGTAAGACCTCACGCCACAGATAAGCGGTCCGGTAGCCGCCATCCTCTGCCGGTGGGTTGCCGGCGTGGTTGTCGTGCCCGAGGTTGAAGGGGAGGAAAAAAGTCTTATCCCCGCTCAGCCGGGTCGTCATGAAGACCTGATCCTGATCGACCGCGAAATGCACCAACGCTCGCTTCTTGAACTGAAAGAGCAGCTCATTGGGATCCCGGTCCCGCTTGTATTGCTTTCTGGCGTGCTCGACCGTCTGTCCGGAGAGCGGATTCTTCAGTTCCATGGTGGCGATGGGCAGCCCGTTGAGAAAGAGCGCCAGATCGAGGGAGTTCCGGTTGGCCCCGCTGTAGTGGAGCTGCCGTGTCACGCTCAGCACGTTGGCTTCGTAGCGGGCCTGCGTGTCCGGATTCATGGCATTGCTCGGCGCAAAGTAAACCGCGCGAAACTTTTTGCCGAAGCATTTGAAGCCATGCCGCAACACCTTGAGCATTCCTTTGGTGTCCAGCTCTTTGCCCAGTGCCTCGATCAAAATGTCGCCGGCCGCCTCCCCGTGGATCGCCTTCAGGCTCGCCCATGGCTTCGGCTGGGTCTTTTCGACGAAACTGAGCACCAAGTCTGGATCCAGTGCTTTCGCTACGTCGTAGGCTCCCTCCGCCGCGCCCTGGTTGTAGTCGACGAAGGCGTAGCCGCCTCGCATCACCAGTTCATCGACGATCGCATCTTCTAGGCGGGCTTCGGTGTGCTTTTTCATCTGAGCTAGGATTTCCCCTTTTTTCGCATTTGCTGCCGTATCATGCGCCGTTTTCTAATGCGTTCGATATGTTCATCCGCTGCATGAGCAATGGCCACGCAATGTGGTATCAATTTCTGCCCCCTTTGAAACCGCAAAACTACATTCTTCAGGCGCGTGGCCTGTGCTTCAGTCAGTGGCTTGCTTGCTCTAATGCCGATACCGGCTTGCTCAATGGCTGACTTACGCCATTTGACCAATTTGGGATGGTTGAGCCGCAGCAATTTGCCTGCTGCATCGATGATTTTGATGGCATCATTATCACCTGGATTCACTGCCACAACCTCCCCATTCGATTTGTATCGCAAACGTTGCTCGCAGGTCGGGTCGAGGGGATGCAGTCCCAATGGCTCATTACCGCGTGCTTCGGCTCCGAAGGGGCATTTTCCTCTTTTATCACCGGATTCCTGTAGCGGGTAGCAGGCAACCATGTTGGTGTATTCAACGCTTTTCTCCGGATCACCCTCCGCGTATGAGCGACTGCGTGGATAGATATGTTCTACGTGGCAACTCTCTGGGCTAATGCGCAGCAACGTGTAAGCGCAAAGGTAGCCCTGATCCTTCAATCGTTGATTAATGATCGAGTTTCTGACGTCCCGGACTTCTCCATCGACCACTACCGGGGTCAGGTTATCGTATTTTAGGTTCAAGCCAACTTTGCGTTGCTCGCGCAGCCATAAAATCAATTCCTCGGGCGGCTGGTTGTCTGATATGTAGCGCATTATTCGTCGTCCGCCAGATTATCCATCTGCGCCATGTAGCTTTCTGCCGCTGCGATGTCCTTCAGTTCCCCGTTATACTTTTTGCGCATTTCACACAAGAGGCCTTGGGCATGCTCAAAGTCGGCGTCCTCAAGGTAACGCTCAAGTTGGTCGAGTTCTCTTTGACTCTCTTGATTGCGAGTCGCAGCTCTCATGATGAATTCCAGAATCTCATCACTGCTGAGGCCGATCGTTTGGTCAGGGCGTGACCAGCTCCCGTCCGCTTCGAGCTTGATGATCTGCTCCGGCGGCGTTTCACCAATGACCTGGGGGGAGTGTGTGGTGGCAAAAAACTGAATCTTCGGAAAGGTGCGTTTGAGGTCGGCAACAAGATGCCTTTGCCAGCGCGGGTGCAGGTGCAAGTCAATCTCGTCGATGAGCACAACCCCTGGAGTTTCTTGAAGGACGCTCTCAACCAAATGTGGGTTCAAAATCGCAGCTTTGATCGCGATGTCGGCCACGAGTGCCACCATGATTCGCTGGCCATCGCTCAAAAGATGGAAAGGCTGTGAGCCTTTACCCTCCATTTCCATCACCAGGGTCTGCTCAACGACACTATAATCGACTGATTTGCATCCAGGAAGACATGAGCGAATCGCCTCTTTGGCGGCTTTGAAGCCCAAGCGATCCGTGCCTCCTTTTTCTAGTGCGATGTAGCGTTCGCGTTTCAGCCACCGCATGAGTTCGGCGACTTCAATGCGCGGATCGTTGCTGAAGCGATACCCTTCCAACCTCGATTCCGAAGCCTTCTTTTCTGAACTGGGGTTGCCACGCATGTCGCGAGGTTGGATCCATAAACGTCCCGTTCCGTAGTGTGAAAAAATAGGAAGCAGCACCGCCTTGCCCTCTTGCACCAGCTTGGCTAAATTCTCTGCTTTTCCACGAATCGATTTCGCATCTTTAGAAGTCGTTCTTCGTCCTTTTCCTTCGAGTGACCGAGACCATGTGATTGATTGGTTCGTTACAATGCCGTCGGCTTTAACGACGACAGGATATCGCGGCTCGATCGTGACAACATCACCCTGCAGTCTGGGGACGCGTCGAATATCATCTTCGCCAATTGGAGTTGAATGTTGATCGCCGATGCCAAGAAAAAAGCTCGCGCAAGCGCGTTCCAGGCCCTCGATAAGTCCCGTCTTACCCGAAGCATTGTTGCCGATGATCAAGTTGAATTGAGGATCGAACTCAAAACTCTGCTGCTCAAAACCTCGAAAGTTTTTTAGGGTTAATTCGTCAATTCTCATCTGAGTGGTCTGTTTTTTAGTTGAAGTGCAACTGTCGGGCGAAGCGATTGAAGGTTTCCGGCTTCTTTATGCGTCTTCTCCGCCAACTTTTCGGCGCGTTTGTAGGTGAGTGTGCCCGTCGTCTCCCACTCGGCCACCTTCGCTTCAGTCGTGCCGAGCTTCTTCGCCAGCGCAGCCGCATCCAGCCGCGCGCGATCTCGGGCCCATTTTAAGACGGGGGTCTGGAGGGTGATGTTCACTCAGGTAAGAGAATGCGAAAAAGGGGGCGCTATTTCAAGGTTTGGTTTGTGTGCGATTGGCTTCGCTTAATTGCCGCACGTTGCGCCAGG
>CAYQTM010000131.1:0-5626 GCA_964420355.1 uncultured Opitutales bacterium | reverse complement strand
GGCAGTATCGCAACTTCCCGGATGACGTGGTCGAGTCCTTTGTCAAGATGTCGGCCAAGCACGGGATGAATATTTTCCGCATCTTTGACGCGCTGAATGACCCGCGCAATATGCGCTGCGCCATCGAGTCGGCCAAAAAGGCGGGCGCTCAGGCGCACGGCACCATCTGTTACACGCAGAGCCCAGTGCACAATATCGAGAGCTTTGTGCAGCTCGGCAAGGATTTGGCCGACATGGGCTGCGACGCCATTGTCATCAAGGACATGGCCGGGCTGATCCCGCCTTATGTGGCGGCGCAGATTGTGCGCGGGCTGAAAAAGGCGCTGAGCATTCCGGTGTGGCTGCACACGCACGACACGGCGGGCTTGGGCGGCGGGGCTTACATGGCCGCAACCGAGGCCGGGGTCGACGCGATTGACTGCTCGATCGCGCCCTTTGCCAACGGCACGGGGCAGCCCGACACCCTGCGGATGTATCACCTGCTGGCCGAGCACGCGCGGCAGCCGCAGTTCTCCGAGCGGCAGTTCGAGATTTTGACCAACCTGCGCGATCACTTTAAGAAGGTTTACGGCGAGTTGGGCAACTTCACCGGGCACAAGAACGAGGTGATCGACAGCGATACGCTGCTGTATCAGGTGCCCGGCGGTATGTTGTCCAACTTCCGCACGCAACTCAAAGAGCAGAAGATGGAAGATCGCTTTGAGGAGGTGTTTGCCGAGATTCCGGTGGTGCGCAAGGCGCTCGGCTGGATTCCGCTGGTGACGCCGACCTCGCAGATTGTGGGCGTGCAGGCGATGCTGAACGTCAAGTTTGGGCGCTGGAAGAATTTCTCGCCCCCGGCGATGGACATCGCGCTGGGCTACTACGGGCAGACGCCGGCACCGGTCGACCCCGAGGTGCGCAAGCTGGCCGCCGAGAAGGCCAAGAAGGAGCCGATCACCGAGCGCCCGGCCGACCTGCTCGATCCCGAGATGGACACATATCGCAAGCAGCTGAAAGAGAAGGGCTTGCCGGACGACGACGAGCATTGCGTCATCTGGGCGATGTTCCCGCAGGAGCTGAAAAAGCACTACGACAACAAGAACAAGCCCAAGGAAGCGCCCGCGCCCGCCGCCGAGGTCGCCCCGACCAAGCCCGCCGAAGCCGCCAGCTCAACACCCGCGCCCGCGCCCAGCGGCAAGGGTCGCCGCCTCGCGCTGACCATCGAAGGCAAGCGCCACGAGGTCACCGTCGAAGAGGCCTGAGCGGCTCGCAAAGTCGCGCGCGGATGCTTGCAAAAAGACCCGCAGCCATCATAGTCTCGTCTTATGGAGATCTTCGAAAACTTTCCGCCGCTGACGCATTTCCTCGGGCCGCTGATGGCCAAGGGAGCGCTCATGGTCGCGCTCGCCGCCACCATCGCCCTATTCCTTCAGCAAAAGCGGATGGAAAAAGTCTCGATCGAAGACGAGGAACTGGCGCGCCAGCGCAGCGGCAACGAGGTCATCGACGGCCCCCATTAAAAGCAGTTTTCAGTTACTACATACAACAGACTGTATGAGACCACTACAGGTTAGAGGATCTGTGGTAAGTCCCCCCAGCATTTCTAACCACCCAAGTCCCCTCGCCCAAGATACCGTAATTGATAATGTGAAAATAAAATTACAGTCATCGCCGGTCATGGCAGGGTACAGCATTTTTTTAAAAAGGGCAGTGCTCTTCACTGCCCTCATGCTAATAGCACTTTCCCTCTGCGGGAAGACATGGACTCATCGCAATGGGCGAACCATCGAGGCAGAACTTATTGACGTAAAGGGGGAGCAGGCTCAATTCCGTCTCAGCAGCGGCGGAAGGGTGTTTTATTATCCGATTGGGGAGCTATGCCAAAAAGATCAGGACTTTATCGTCAATGAGCAAAGTTCGAGAGAGCGCGAGCGGAAGCATGCATTAGGTGATGTCATTTTACAGGTAGACTTTGAAAATGGCATTCAGCCAGACACTCTGGTGACGTTGGGTTATAGTATAGGGTTGGTTACGGCAAGCGATTTCACCCCGCGCATTCAAGTCGTCGCAGAGGTCGGACGGGGAAGAAACCGTCTGGATCTGGACGACGTTCCAGAAGATTGCAAAATCTTGTATATCTTGGCTGAAGGCTGCGCTCCCCAGTATATTCGATTACAGCGCTCAGATAATGGTGCTATCGAAGACATGGAGGTTACTCTGTATAGACTTCGTTACGTCAGCATTCGCTGGGTCGCACTCTCCGAGGGAAGAGACTTTTCTGCCTCGGATGCGGTTGAACGACGTTGCGCAATAACGCAGTGGCGTAGCCCGGAAACAAAATACGCATGGAAGCTCAATCAGGTAGCCCATGTTCCTGGTGCTCAAAATTGCCATTCAGCGGGAGAGCCGGGATCACTGCCATCAATTGATTACTGGCAAATCTTTGGCAGATGGGGTTTACAGGAAAGCGAGCTGCCATTTGATTCTATGCAAGAGGCACCACCTCATGAGTCACAGTGGTTTTCAGGTGGAAGATTTTCTCTCGAGCCTGGCACCCGCTACTTCTTTTCTGGGCCACCAGACTATGTGGGTGCCGCCAAGATGGAAGTAGAAGCCGTTTCGCTCACGGCACCAACTGATCGCGAAGTATTGTTATTCGAGCCACGTCTGATTTACAGCGACAAAGATCCGATCACTGAATTAGCGGATCGCTTCTTCGCGTTGGCGCTACGGGTGGCTGAAGAACCCCATGCAGCAGACTTGAGAGCCAATGAGCTAGCGAACGTCGTCTCTGAGCTGCGTAAAAATGTTGACCCCAACCATCCGAGAGAAATCAGGCGCGATGTAAATATTGCGCTTCGCCAAGCGCTTTCGCGTCTAGGAAGTGAATTAGCTTCAGGAAGACCAGATATTCAACCAGCACTTTTAGCGATAGCAAAAACACGCGGCGATTACCATCTATGGCGATATGTCCCAGATGCTTTCGGAACAGCAGCTGCAGAAGGTCATGAACCATCATTGGCTATCTTATTGAACTATGAAACAAACGGTATGGATGAAAGCCGAACCATACGTGCATTTGGCTTGCTCGCCGAGGACTTGCCGAATGAGGTTCGAGCACTCTTAGTCGCCACTGCCAAAGAATCTAATGATGAAAGATTGCTGCGTGGCATTCGTTCGACTTTGGAGAGAGCGCGAGACGCAGGCGATGCCTTGGCCGCACGTGCGCTCGAAGAATTAGAAAGCATATAGCAGCCTACCAGCCTACCCCAAGAGCCGAAAATCGTTGCCGCCAGAGCCATCATTTTTTGGATAAGTGCCAAGCGCAAGTGAGGCCGTTAACCTTCCTTCAGCGCATCGAGCACGATGCCCGGGGTGAGGAGTTCGGGCAGGAGGATGGGTTCGTCGCTGCCGGCTTTGTAGATGACATTTACCGGGACGGCCTCGCGCCCGTAGCTTTGGAGGGCTTGGGCGATTCCCGGGTTGCGGTCAGTCCAGTCGGCCTTGAGCAGGACGATGTTCTCGCGCAGCAGGGTTTCGCGCACCACCTCAGAGCCAAATACCACGCGCTTGTTGACCTGACAGGTGGCGCACCAGCGGGCGGTGAAGTCGATGTAAATGGTGCGGTCGGCTTCGCGCAGCTCGGCCACGCGCTCGGGTGACCACTCCTGCCACTCCAGCTCGCGCACTGGCGCAAAGCCCAGCCCCAGCCCGAGCGCCAGCAGGCCAACCGTCGCCGCTCGGCCAAACATCACGCGCCCGCGCTTAGTCGAGTGGCTGACATAGCGCCCGTAAACCCAGCAGGCCAGCGCGACCGCCACCAGCCCGAACAGGATGTTCAGGAAGCGTCCTTCGCTGACCAGCGCGGCCAGAATCCAGACCAGATAGGCCACCGTCGCATAGAGCAGGAAGGCCATGAACTGCTTGAAAGTCTCCATCCACGCACCCGGACGCGGCAGCGCCTTCACCGCGGCGGGGAAGGCCGAGAGCACGAGATAGGGCGCGGCCAGACCGATGGCGATGAAGGTGAAGGTCAGCATCGACATGGCAGGCGGCAAGGCCAGCGCAGCGCCCAGCGCCGGAGCCAGAAACGGTGCCGAGCAGGGCGTCGCCACCACGGTCGCCAGCACGCCCGAGAAAAAGGAGCCGCTGAACCCGCTCTTGGCGGTCAGCTTCGAGCCGACGCCGACCGCCGAGTTGCCGATTTCAAAGAGGCCGCTCAGGTTGAGGCCGAAGACGAGCAGCAGGACGGTCAGACCGAGCACAAAGGCGGGGTTTTGCAACTGAAAGCCCCAGCCGAGCGACTCGCCGCCTTCGCGCAGCGCGATCAGCACGCCCGCCAGCGCCCAAAACGACAGCAGCACGCCAAGCGTGAAAATCAGCCCGTGGCCGATCACCGTGCCGCGATCCTCGCCCGCCTGGTTGACAAAGCCCATGATCTTAAGCCCCAACACCGGGAATACGCAGGGCATCAGGTTGAGGATCAGCCCGCCGAGAAAGGCCAGCCCCAGCGTGAGCGGCAGATTGATCGGCTCGGGCGGCTCGGTCGAGGCCGCCGCCAGCGCGGTGCCCGCCGGGATGGGCGCGGTGACGATCTCGGGGTCGATGGCCAGCCCGGTGCGCCCGTCCTGCCAGCCGCCCGCCAGCGACAGCACACCCGGCAGGGTCGCCGCCTCGCCGCTGGCATATTCAGAGCGCTCCAGCCGCAGCACGAGTCGCCCGTCGCTGGTTTGAGCCACCGGCTGAGCCGCCGAGGGGTCGACCGTGTCGCCAGCGTTGAAGAAGTAAAGCTCGTCGGCGTTCGGCGTGAGACCCTCGGGCGCGTCGATTAGCAGCGCCATCCGCTCGCCCTGCCGCAGCGCCTGCACCGCGACCTTGGGCACCTCTGCTGCCGGGATCGGCCACTGCGCCCGCGCCTCGGCAAAAGCCTCCGACAGCGCAGCATCCATGCTTGCCTCCCTCGCCACCGGCATCTCCAGCGACACCATCGCTTCGCCGGGCAGGCAGATATCCTTGCAAACCAGCCACTGCACATCGGCGCTCAGCGAGACCGACTGCCCCGGCGTCAAATCCTCGGGCGGCGTGACCTCGGCCATCAAAATGGCCGTGCCATCGTGCACATAACTCATCAGCCCGCCGAAGATGTAGCGCTCCGGAGTCGGCCATTGCAGCTCGCCTACCGCAAAGCCCTCGGGCACCTGAAACTCGACAAAAGTCGGCATCCCGCTCTCGCCCGGATTCTGCCAATAAACGTGCCAGGCCTCCTCCATCGTCAACTCGACGCCCAGCCAAAACGGCTCACCCGGCACCACCGCCTCAACCTCGCTCACCAGCCGCGCCGTCACATGCGGCTGCTCGACCGCCTCACCCGCCGCCGCCTGAACCGACCCAGCCAAACAGATCCAACAAAACCCAATCAACGCACCCCATCGAAGAAAATTCATGTGAATAAGAGTGCCTGACCTTGAATTTATTTCAAGCCCACCAATTTGGCAGCAGACTCAAATGCCAAGGCTGAAAAGTTCTGAGCCAGGGTGCATAACAAATTTTTTCTATCCTTTCGGAATCCTTTATTTTTGGGCTTTTGAATGGGTCCCTATTACAAATACCAGGAATGGAAGGATGGGCGCAATAAGTCGCGGCG
>CAYQTM010000130.1:0-5639 GCA_964420355.1 uncultured Opitutales bacterium | reverse complement strand
GGTTGATAAGCAGAGGTGAAAGAAGTGGCGATGTCCATGAGGTCTATCAAGGGGTTAAATGTGTAACTTGCACTCGGCGCAAGTTCTTATTCAGAAGGGCGCTGCGGCGATGCGGCGGCACGAGAGAAATAACCTTGCCACAATTGCGCTGGCGGCCTTTAGTTGGGGGTTTGCCAGCCCTGTGATGGAGAAGGATATCGAGCAACATTTAAAGGAGATCATCATCGAGACGCTCAATCTCGACGACATGACTTCAGAAGAGATCGACAGCGAGCAATCGCTGATGGAGGCCGGGCTGACGCTCGATTCAATCGATGCGCTGGAGCTGGTCGTGCGGATCGAACAGGACTTTGGTATCAAAATCAAGAATAGCGAAGAGGCGCGGGATGCCCTGCAAAGCGTGCAGTCGCTCAAGGCTTTTGTAGAGGCGCGCCAGGCGAGCTGACGTGGTGACCGATGGAGCTTTTTCTGGGCGAGTGCGACTGCGAGACGCCGCTGGGAGATGCAGCGGAGACCGCGCGGCGACTGGCGGCGGGTGAGCGCGCCCTGCAGCAGCAGCCCGTGCTCGGTGAGGCGGGCGGCGAGCCGGTGCCTCTGGCCACTTTCGAGCCGATGGACAGCGCCTGCCCGCCCCGCTGGTGGCCGCGCGTGGAGGCCTTCGCCCGGCGGCTGCCCGAGCGCCCCTGGGGCGATGCGCGCCACCCGGTCATCGTGACGAGCAGCAACTACGGGATCGACCAGCTCTACCATTTTTGGCAGGACGAGCGCCCCGAGCGGCGGCCTTTTTTGCAGCCCCAGGACTGCGTTGACTGGATGGCGAGCGAGCTGGGCTGGGGTCGTAACCACTGGCTGGTGAGCAATGCCTGCGTCTCGGCGCAGCTCGGCATGGTGCAGGCGCGTCGGCTGCTGGAGGCCGGGCGGGCGGAGGCCGTGCTGGTGTTCACTTTTGATTTTGTCAGCCCCTTTGTCGCAGGCGGTTTTCACGCGCTGAAGATTCTGAACGGCGACTGGCCGGCGCCCTATGCCGCGCGCGACACCGGGGCGATTGGGCTGGACGATGGTCTGGGCTTTGCCGTGCTGAGCCGCGAGCCTTCGCGCTACCGGCTGCTCGCCGAGGCGACCCATTTCGAGTCGGCGCACATGACTAGCAACCGCGCAGATGGCGCGGGCTTTCGCGAGCTGATCGCCGGACTGGGCACGCTGCCTGCCGATTGCCGCCCGTGGGTAAAGGGGCATGGCACGGGCACGCTCGACGCCGGGCGTCTGGAGGCCGAGGCCTTTGCTGAGCGCTTTCCCGGCGCGCCGCTGGTCGGCTGGAAGGGTTCGCTGGGACACACGCTGGGCAGTTGCGGCCTGATCGAGGCGGCCATCGCCCGCGCGGCCATCGAGCAAGGGCAGGTGCCGGGAACGGTGGCGAGTGCCCCACCCTTCTTCAGCCCAAATGTCGCGTCCCAGCCCTTCGATCCCGCCGATTTCAACGCCGTCCTCCTCGTCAGCAACGCTTTTGGCGGAGCTCATGCCGCCCACTTGATCGCCTATGACTGACCGCCGCACAATTAGCCACGCGACCGCGCTCGGCCCCATCCACAGCCCTTCCAAAGAGGAGCTGAAGGCGCTGCGCGAGGGTCTGCCGCTGGTGGCCGCGCGGCGGCTCTCGCTGGCGGGTTTGCTGATCGGCAAGGCGCTCCGCGAGGTGCCCATCGCACCCGACGACGAGATTTTTCTGCTGTCCGACCACTCGGCGGCGAGCAATCTGGAGAGCTTTCTGGGCAGTTTTCCGGCGGCCAGCCCCTTCCACTTTCAGGCTTCCATCCAGCCCGGGCCGCTCGAAATGGTGCTGGTGGCGCGCCAGCAGCCGGTGCGCTCGGTCACGCCTATCGCGTCGGCGGGCGACGCCCTTGCGCAGGGGCTCTCGGCGGCGCTGCTCTCGAATGCCCCGCGCGTCCATCTGCTAGCAATGGAGGATCAGGGGAGCCGTCTGGCCGCTCACGGTCTGGCGTTGGAAGAGGCCTTCGTCGCCCACCTCGTGCTTGACCTTAAGGCCGACGCACCGCTGGGCGAGGTCACCCTTGCCCCCACCGCGCCTACCGCGCCTACCGCGCCCACCGAAGCCTCGCTGCGCGACCTCCACACCGCAATCGAGCGCCGCCAAGCCCTGCACACGCAAACCCGCGACGGCCTCGCGCTGTCCCTGCTCTGGCAGTGAAGACCGCCCAACATCGCCGCCGCAATCCGGGCCCAGGCTGGGGCTTCGGTGCTATCGCTTTCTGGGGACGCGTCCTGCCTGCGCCCATCCTCCGCGCCGTGCTCGCCGTTAGCGCCTGGATCGCCCTGCGCTGCATGAGCCGCGCCCGCGCCCACTCCCGCGACTACCACCGCGCACTCTTTGGACGCGAGCCCAGCCGCCGCGAGATCTACCGCCACTTCCTCGCCTTCACGCGCTACCTTGTTGTCAAGGTGTGCGCCGGCGATGGCCACCCACCGCGCTTCCGCTGGGCACCCGACGTGCCCGCCGCCACCCGCGAGCTGCTCGCCAGCGACCCGCGCCCGCTCCTGCTCGGTAGCTTTCACGTCGGCTACTCCGACCTGCTCGGCTTTTACCTAGGCGACCTCGGACGCCGCGCCGCCATGGTGCGCCTCCGCGTCGACAACTCCGGCGACATCGACGCCCTCGCCCGCAATCAGGCCGACTCCGTCCGCGTCGTCTGGGTCGACGAGCCTTTCAAGCTCATGCTCACTCTCAAGGAGGTCATCGAAGGCGGCGAAAGCCTCGCCATCCAGTGCGACCGCATCGAGCACGCTTCTAAAACCGCCCCCTTTCACTTTCTCGGCCAGACTCGCCCCTTCCCCGTCACCATCTACCGCCTGTCCCGCCTCTTCCGCCTGCCCGTGCTCTTCTGCATCGGCCTCCCCGACCCCGGCGACCGCCACGGCGTCCTCATCCACGCCTCACCCATCTTTCAGCCCGGTGACGACGACCCAAACGCTCACTTCCAAGCCGTTCTCACCGACCTCGAAGCCCGCCTCCGCACCCAACCCGAGCAGTGGTTCAACTTCTGCCCCCTCAATTAGGGTTTGGAAAAAAATAAGTGTGGCGATAGGACGCCGGAATTTTGTTCGCTGACAAGGCGCGACGATGGAGCATATTGGAATCTGTAACTGAGGAGCAACGCCGTCAGCGGGCAAAAGAACAAGTCGGATTGCTACACTTATTTGCTGACAAGCCCTAAGCTACTGCGGCAATGGCAGGCTGATGCGGATGCGCGTGCCGTGGCCTTGCTCGGAGGCGATCCAAAAGCGTCCGCCCATGCTGCGGGTCATGACGTAGGCCTTGGTCAGGCCGAAGCCGCCGCCGCGATGCCGGAGCTGCGGCACGTTGCTGGCGCGCTTGCCAAAGTGGACGACATGGCTCAGCTCTTTGGCGGGGATGCCGATGCCTTCGTCGGCCACCGCCAGCTCCAGCGAGGCGCTTTTGCCGGTCATGGAGGCACGGATCAAGGTGCCGGGCGCGCTATACTTTCGCGCGTTAGCAATCAGGTCGCGCAGGATGTCCTGCGCCACGCCCGGCATATAAATGGTGTCGCCCAGCACGCTTTCGATCCGTAAGTCGACCCGGTAATCGTGGCGTCCGTTGCCTGTGGCATCCGCGCTGATCCGGTAGCGTCCTTTCGAGTTGGTCTGAATGGCGCTCAGCACTTGCACAAAATTCTTCTCCAACTGCGCGATCTCCATCGTGATCCAGCGCGGCCCATTCGAGAGCCGGTCGATATACTCGCCCAGCCGCACATCGAGCACCTCATAGACGCTGCGCAGGTTTTGCAACAGTTGCAGGATTTCGCGGCGGCTTTCGTGATCGAAACACGCAGAGGTGTATTGATCCAGCTCCTTGTTCAGGCGGGGAAGCTCATCGCGCAGCAGTTGGCACACCTTGGCGGCCTGCCCGGGTTTCTCCAGCATGTCGGCGACCCCATATACCTTTGCTTTACTCTCGTCAAAGGCGGTTTCGTCGTCCAAAAGGGATTGCAGCGAGAAATACTCGGCGATCAGCACGTTCAAGATGTTGAGGAAGCTGTGCATATCGAGCATAGCTGCCTCGCGGTCGCTCAGGGTGACCTCCGTTGTGATTTCCTGCTCTTCCAGCGTGACCATGATTTTGCCTGTCTATAATGTCGACCTGAGGGAAACGGCCTAAAGTGAAGTCGAACTGGATGAGCTGGAAGGGCTTGCGCAATCGCTCGCCGCCAACCCGCTATGCCTGCTCGTTGAGCAGCGCCATCATCCGGCGCGCGGACTCGGTGACAATCGTGCCGGGGCCGAAGATCGCGCTCGCGCCGTTATCGAGCAGGAATTGGTAGTCCTGCGCGGGAATGACGCCGCCCGCGACGACGATGATGTCGCTGCGACCCAGCTTATCGAGCTCACTCACCAAC
This sequence comes from uncultured Opitutales bacterium, assembly GCA_964420355.1. Lineage (GTDB taxonomy): Bacteria > Verrucomicrobiota > Verrucomicrobiia > Opitutales > JABSRG01 > CAYQTM01. The sequence goes on along the minus strand of CAYQTM010000130.1, from coordinate 1,209 downwards.
TGCGGCAGAAGCGTCTTGTGCCCGGCAGCCAGCGAGCTCATCGCGACGACATGCACATCGTTCTCGACCGCTTGGCGTGCGGTTTCGGCGGGGGTCTGGAAGAGCGGCCCGACATCGACGTCGAAGCCCATGTCGGCGTAGGCGGTCGCGACCACCTTCGCACCGCGGTCGTGCCCGTCCTGACCCATCTTCGCGATCATGATGCGGGGGCGGCGACCCTCGGTCTCTTCAAACTTGTCAGTCAGATCGCGGACAGCCGTGATCTCGTCCTGCTTACCATACTCAGAGCTATACACGCCGGATATACTACGAATAACCGCCTGATGACGTCCAAAGATTTTTTCCATCGCATCGGAAATTTCGCCCAGCGAGGCTCGCGCCTGCGCCGCTTCGACGCCCAGCTCGAGCAGGTTGCCCTTGATCTCGCCGGCGGCGCATTTGGTGATCTTTTCGAGCGCCGCGCGCACCTTGCTCTCGTCGCGCTCCTCGCGCAGCCGCGCCAGCCGCCGAAGCTGTGCCTCGCGCACGGCGGTGTTGTCGACGTCGAGGATCTCGAGCGGATCTTCCTTTTCGAGACGGTATTTGTTGACGCCCACGATGGTTTCGCGCCCGCTGTCGATGCGCGCCTGACGCCGCGCGGCGGCCTCTTCGATGCGCATCTTGGGCAGGCCGGTCTCGATCGCCTTGGCCATGCCGCCCAGCTCCTCGACCTCCTGAATGTGCGCCCATGCACGATTTTTCAGCGCGTGGGTCAGCGCCTCGACGTAGTAGCTGCCGCCCCAGGGGTCGATGACCTGGCAGATGCCGGTTTCGTCCTGAAGGAAGAGCTGGGTGTTGCGGGCGATGCGCGCGGAGAAGTCGGTCGGCAGTGCGATGGCCTCGTCGAGCGCGTTGGTGTGGAGCGACTGGGTGCCGCCGAGCGCCGCTGCCATCGCCGCGATGCAGGTGCGCGCCACGGTGTGGAAAGGCTCTTGCTCGGTGAGCGACCAGCCGGAGGTCCGCGAGTGGGTGCGCAGCGCCATCGACTTGGGGTTCTTGGGTTCAAAGTCCTTGACGATCTTCGCCCAGAGCATCCGCGCCGCGCGCATCTTGGCCACCTCCATGAAGTGGTTTTTGCCCTGCGCCCAGAAGAAGGACAGGCGCGGCGCAAAGGCGTCGACCTTGATGCCCGCCTGAATGCCCGCGCGAATGTATTCCAGCCCGTCGGCC
>CAYQTM010000129.1:0-5648 GCA_964420355.1 uncultured Opitutales bacterium | reverse complement strand
GTCCTCGGAAACAGCCCGCCCCACCTCCAATACCGGAGGCAGGCCCAGCCGAAGGATTCGAGCCGCCCGGCCCGCTCCCCAGGTTTCAGACTCCGACGGATGCGACAGTCAAGGAACCAAAATGCCCCCGGAGCGACGAGCGACTCCGGGGGCAACTTTGGATGGGGGAAGGAAAAACCAAAAGGTCCGGACCCGGCCTTAGCCGAGGTACTTGGAAACCTTCGCCTTGAGCGTGCTCACCCGGTTGGGGTGGACGACGTTGCGCTTGGCCGCCTTGTCGTAGGCCGATACCAGCTCGCGCCCGATGCTGGCGGTCGCTTCCGCATCCTGCTGTTCACGCGCGAGGGTGAACTTGCGCGACAGGGTGCGGAGCTTGCTGCGCACGGCGCGGTTGCGCGTGGCACGGGCACGGGAGCGTGGAATGTCTTTCTTGGATGCTTTAAGATTGGCCATGACGTGAAGAAACCGGAAATAAAATAGCCGCCCGATGCCCCTGTCAATTCCCAAAAGCCCGCTTATCGAAAAAATTTACCCGCTGATCTTTTGAAAGAGCAGCTTGCGCAGTTCCTCGATGCCGGAGCCGTCGGTGCAGGAAATGGGGTGGAGACCGCCTTCGGCTTGGGCGAGCTGGCGCAGCTTGGGCAGGTTTTGCTCGGCTTCGGGGAGGTCGATTTTGTTGGCGACGATCAGGCGGGGGCGTTCGGCCAACTCGGGCATGTAGCAGCGCAGTTCCTCAGCCAGCGTGCGATAGTCTTCGACGGGATCACGCTGGTCGACCCCGGCGGCATCCAGCACGAAAACCAGAAAGTGGCAGCGCTCGATGTGGCGCAAAAAGCGGTGTCCCAGCCCCTTGTTGAGGTGCGCGCCTTCGATCAGCCCCGGGATGTCGGCCACTTTCAGCCGACGGAAGGTCTCGGGATCTTCCATCACGCCAACGGTCGGGTGAATGGTCGTGAATGGGTAGGCTCCCACCTTGGGCTCGGCGCTGGTCAAGAGGCGCAGCAGGCTCGACTTGCCCGCGCTGGGAAAGCCGACCAGCCCGACCTCGGCAATGGTCTTGAGCACAAAGCGGTAGTTGCCAGTCTGGCCGGGTTTGCCGTCGGTGGATTTGCGCGGCGCCTGATTGGTGCTGGTTTTAAAGTGGATGTTGCCGAGGCCGCCACGCCCGCCTTCGAGCAGAGTCACGCGCTCCTCGTGCCGGGTGATCTCGGTCACCACCTCGTCCGTCTCCTCGTCGAAGACCACGGTGCCGAGCGGTAGCTTGAGCACGCGATCCTCGCCATTGGCACCATGCCGCGCCTGCCCCATGCCGTGGCCGCCGCGTTCGGCTTGCCAGCCCGGCTTGAAGTGATAGGTGCGCAGGTCGCCGGTGTTCTCGTCGCCTTCGAGCACCACGTCGCCGCCGCGCCCGCCATCACCGCCATCGGGGCCGCCCTTGGGGACATATTTCTCGCGGCGAAAGGACATGCAGCCCGGGCCGCCATCGCCAGCCTTCAACTGGACTCGGGTCTCATCAAAAAACATAGGGTCGTTCCCAATCTAAAAATTTTCTCCAACTACTGAGCGACGGAATCTATCAGAGCGGCGGGCGGAAGCAACTTGTTTCGGCGAGGAGAAAAGCGCCGGAGCGATTCTGGTTGCAAAATAGAGTAAATGCCCGGAATTTGGATGCTTGGATACGCCGCCCATAGCACCTTCGGACGAGACGCCGCCCCCTTTCCGTGATCCGCGCAAGCATGCGCGCAAGCCGGATTACGGGCGCTTTTGGCTGGTGGCGCTCAGTTGGTTGGCGCTCGATCAGGGCACCAAGCTCTGGGTGGAGGCCGTCCTGCCGCTGCATTCTTACACGCCGCCGCCGGTGGTCATCATCCCCGGATTTTTCAACATCGTCCACATCGCCAACTACGGCGCGGCCTGGGGCATGCTGCAAGGGATGGGCTGGCTGCTGGCGCTGCTGGCGCTGGCTTTTTTGGCAGGCATGTTCTTTTTTCGGCGATCGCTGGAGCTGCACAAGCCGCACCTGCAAATCATTTTCGGACTGATCGCGGGCGGCATCGTCGGCAATTTGATCGACCGTGTCGTGCGCGGCTACGTCGTTGATTTTTTCGATTTCATCATCCCCATCGTCGACTACCGCTGGCCTGCCTTCAACTTCGCCGACATCGGCATCGTTGTCGGCGTCTTCCTTTACATGAGCTGGAGCCTCTTTCCGAGCCTCTACGAACGCCGCTGATGCGCTAATAACTGCGGCCTTCGCGGTTTTCGTAGTAATTGACGTAGGCGCGGTTGACGACGCCCATGCCGCCTGGCGTGGGGTAATCGCCGGTGAAATACCAGTCGCCGGTATGCTCGGGGACGGCCTCGTGGAGGGCGTCGACTGACTGGAATATGACTTCCAGTTCGCCTTCCCAAGGCTCGTCGCGCGGGCGCACCATCTCGGCGATTTTCGTCGAAATCTCCTCCTCTGTGAAGTCGGCGTAGATCTGCTTGACCACGTTGACGCGCTCGGCGGCGGGCTTTTTGAGCTCTTCGCAAGCGGCTTGATAGACCTCGGTGAGCCGCTCGCCGCGCCCGCTCTCCTTGAGCATGGTGACCACGGCCTGAAAGGCGATGAATTTGCCCAATTCGCTCATGTCGATGCCGTAGCAATCGGGGTAGCGGATCTGCGGCGCGGTCGAGGCGATGATGATTTTTTTTGGCTGGGTGCGGCTGAGCATCTTGATGATGGACTCGCGCAGGGTGGTGCCGCGCACGATGGAGTCGTCGATCACCACGAGGGTGTCCTGGGGTTTGACGATGCCGTAGCTGAGGTCGTAAACGTGGGACACGAGCTGGGCGCGCCCTTTTTCCTGGCTGATAAAGGTGCGCAGCTTGATGTCCTTGTTGGCGATCTTTTCCGAGCGCGGCCAGTTGGTCATCATCAGCTCGTCGATCTTGGCCTCGGTCAGGCCGCCTTCCTCGGCCAGCCGCAGAATCTCGGCCTTGACCTGCCGACGCCGGTGCTGGCGCATCTCGCGCATCAGCCCGTAGTAGGCGGTTTCGGCGGTGTTCGGTATGTAGCCGAAAATCGTGTGCTTAAAGTCGCCGCCGCAGCCTTTGAGGATGCGCGACCCCAGCGCAGCACCCAGACGCTTGCGCTCGGCGTAGATTTCGGTGTCGTTGCCGCGCGAAAAATAAATGCGCTCGAAGGAGCATGACTTGCGCGGGGCGGGGTCGGTGAAGCGCACCTCCGAAAAGCTGCCGTCCCTCTTAATCACCGCGACATGCCCGGGCTTCAGCTCGCGCACGGCCTCGTAGGGCACGTTAAAAATGGTCATCAGCGCCGCGCGCTCGCTGGCAAAGGCCGCCACCTCGTAGTCACGGTAGTAAAAACAGGGGCGGATACCGTGGCCATCGCGCATGACAAAGCTGTCGCCGTTGCCGATCATCCCGCCGATCACGTAGCCTCCGTCCCAGGGTTGGGCGGCGGCGCGCAGCACCTTGCCGAGGTCGAGCTGCTCGCTGATGAGGTTTTGCAGCTCCGGCCCGCTGTAGCCGTTGCCGAGGTGGGTGTCGGAGAGGTCGCGGTGCGCCTGATCGAGCTGGAAGCCGATTTCTTCGAGAATGGTCTGGGTGTCGGTGTCGAAGATGGGGTGCTGGCCGCGCGCGATGAGTCCCTCGTTGAGCGCGCGGGTGTTGGTCATGTTGAAGTTGCCGACCAGCATGAGGTTGCGGATCGGCCAGTTGCTGCGGCGGAAGTAGGGGTGGCAGTTGCTGAGGCTGTAGCTGCCGGAGGTGCCGTAGCGCAGGTGTCCGATCATGACCTCCGCGCCAAACTCGAAGTGCTCGCGCACGGTCTGGACAAACTCGGGGTGGATCGTGCCCTCGCGCACCATTTCGTTGTAGCGGTCGAGCTGGGCATTGAAGATGCGCGAGAGGCTGTTGGTCTGCACGCTGCGCTCGCGAAACATGAAGGGCTTGCCCACCGGCACGTCGAGCTTGCAGGCGCCGATGCCCGCGCCATCCTGCCCGCGATTGTGCTGCTTCTCCATGAGCAGGAACAACTTATTGAACCCATAGAGGGGCGTGCCATACTTCTCCTGATAATAGGACAGGGGCTGCATCAGGCGGATCATGGCTATGCCGCACTCGTGGTGGATCGGATCACTCATCGCTGGGTTGCTCGAAAAGGCTGGCTCGAATCAAAGAGACAGTCATATCGCATGTGGGAGCCAATGAAAACGAAAAAGCTCGGGGCGGCGCGGATGATTTGGGTTCATCGTGCGGCAGTTTGGACGAATTTTAGGGATGCCGATGGCTAAAGTGAGCCGACTGCAGCAGCTTGTGGCCGCGTTCTTTGCTTTGATCGCGGTGATGAGCTTTGTTGTGTTCCAGCTTTTGCAGGTGGAGACGCGGGAGCAGCGCGAGCGGTTGCTCAAGCAGATTCCGCCGACGCGGGTGATTCACCGGCTGGTCGATAACGAGATCGATGTCGAGAGCCTGAGCGGCGGCTATAAGATCAGCGCGCTGAGCGAGCGGGATCGGCTGCGCTGGGAGGGCACGGCGCGCTTGCGGCACGAGAATGGCGAATACACGCGCATTCCGCTGGAGATCGAGTGGCATGGCGGAAATGGGCGGGTGACGCTCGCCGCCTACTCTTACGGCCAGTCGCCCAGTCCGCTCTGGCACGGTTTTATGCCCGAGGGGCAGATGGGCAATGACATCGCGCGCGAGATTCAGCACCTTTACGTCGAGCAACTGGTCGCCGCGCTGGCGAGCCTGACGGCGGTGCTGGCCAGCCTCGGGATCCTGTTCCATAGGCGGATGATGGAGGCGCTGCGGACTTGATTATTCCGATTCCGCCGCAATGCCGTTTTCGAGGGCGTCGCTGACCGCCGAGAGGATTTCGCGGCGCGGGATTTTGCGCTCGTTGCCGCTTTGCAGATCTTTGAGGGTCACTTGCTGGGCGGCCAGTTCTTCCGAGCCGTAAATCAGGCAGAGGCTCGCGCCGCGCTCGTTCGCCTGCTTGAATTGCTTGCTAAAGCCCAGCTCTTTGAGCGAATAATCGGCCACAAAGCCTGCGCGGCGGAGCTGGCCGAGGTCGCGCAGTGCCGCCCCGCGCTCGTCCGCGCCGCCGATCACGCAATAGACATCGGGCTTCTGTATGAGCGGTGGCAGGCGATTTTTCGATTCCAGACAGAGCGCCAGGGTGACGTCGCCAATGGCGAAGCCCGCCGCCGGCATCTCCGGGCCGCCCACTTTTTTGATGAGGTGGTCGTAACGTCCGCCGCCTGCCAGCGCCCGGTTTTCGCCCTCGCGCTCGAAGGCCTCGAAAACAAAGCCGGTGTAGTAGGCCAGCCCGCGCACAATCCCGAGGTCGATTTCGACCGTATCCATCACGCCGAAGGCTTCGAGCGCGGCCACCAGCACGCGCCATTCTTGCAGGCGCTCGCCGATCCGCGCCTTGAGGTCGGCGCTCGGGGCGTGCCCCTCGAAAAACGCCGCCAGCTCGTCGACGCTGCGCAGGCGCTTGAGGGTCTCGACCTCGGCCAGAAAGTCGTCCGCCGCCTCGGCGTTCATCTGCGGAGCCAGTTGCGCGCGTGCCGCCTCGGGGTCGAGCCGCTCAGCTTGTCGACAACCCCGAGCACCCGCGTCGCGGCCTCGCCGGG
>CAYQTM010000128.1:0-5707 GCA_964420355.1 uncultured Opitutales bacterium | reverse complement strand
GCATCTTGTTCTTCAGTTGGAAGCCCTCGGCAAAATGGCTGAGCTGTTGGGAAAACCGGAGGAAGCGAGCAACTGGAAAAGTCAGTCGGTCGACTATCTCATCCACTTCATTGAGCTTCGCTGAAAAAACAAGCGTTTAACGAATCCTGGCGTCAATAGCGAACTCGAAACCAAGGGGAACAGTCTGCTCGACCGAATGCAGATCAAACTTGGGTCGCGCTTGCCACACGCTATCCGAGCGGCCTTGCTTCACGATTTACGGGATGGCGGTTCATTTTTTGGTCAATACGGTTTCGCCACCGAAGCCCATGACAGCCCGCACTTCAACCCCAATGGCTACTGGCGTGGCCCTATCTGGCCTCCCTCCAGTTACCTGATTTTCACGGGACTGCGTGACGCTGGAGAGACTGCTCTGGCTCGCCTGCAGGCCGAACGCTGGTGCAGCATGGTCGCGCGCGATGGCATTTTCTGGGAAGACTATGATCCCATCACGGGTAAAGGCAACGACAGCCCTGCTCTTGGCTGGACGGCGGCTGTATTCCTGCGCATGGCAGCGTGGCTCGGCAGCGCTTCCGACGTAAAATAGCTGGCAGCTTGGTGGTTCGCACTTCGCTGTCGCAGAAAGATGGCGGCGCTGTAACCAAAACGTAACAATGTTAAATTCAGGTTAAGGGCAGTGTTTGGCGTTGCTTACTTCCGGCGAGAGTATTTCGTCTAGGCATTTCAAAGACGAAATTATGCCCACGAAGAAAACCCACTGCAAGCTCGCTTCCCTCCTAATTGCGGCGCTGTGCCTGTTCACTTTTGCGAATGCTCAAGACGAGACTGCCGAGACCGGCACCCTCGCTGGCGTCATAGTTGACACCGATGGCGGTGCGCTGGTCGATGCGCTGGTGCTGCTCGACGGCACGGCCTACGGCACAACCACCGACCTGCAGGGTCGCTACCGCATCCCGGACATTCCCGCTGGGCGCTATGACGTCACCATCACCAAGGCTGGCTTCCGTAAGTCGCAGGTTACGGGCTTGCGCATTCGCGCCGACAAGGTGACGGATCTTGATTTCCCCCTGCCCGCGCAGCAGGAAGACTTCATCTCCGCGCCTGACGCCACCGGCACCGACCCATCGGTCGACCCCGAGACCGGCCAGGATCTGCAGGAACTCGCGGCCTTCGTGGTCACGGCGGAGGAAGCGGCTGACCTCGGCGCGGCGCTGCTGGCCGACCGCCAGTCGGCGGTGAACATATCGGACGCGATTGGCGCGGAGTCCTTCAGCCGTCTCGGCATCGGCGACGCCGCCGAAGCGATGACCAAGGTGACCGGTGCCTCAGTGGTCGACGGCAAATACGTCGTGGTGCGCGGCCTCGGCGACCGCTACAGCAACACCCTGCTCAACGGCAATACCGTCCCCAGCGCCGACCCCGACCGCCGCGCCGTCCAGATGGATCAGTTCCCCAGCGACCTCCTCGAAAGCATCGTCACCTCCAAGAGCTTCACGCCGGACAAGCCGGGCGATTTCTCGGGCGGCTCGGTCAACATCAAGACCCGCTCCTTCCCCGAGCAATTCTTTTACAGTGCCTCGCTGAGCCTCGGCTTCGACAGTCAGGCCACAGGTGAGGACATCCCGATGGTCGACCGCGACAGTGGCGACAACTTTGCCTTCTCTGGCCGTGATGCGCCTGAGACCGACGGCGAGGTGCCCGATGCGCTGACCGCCTTTCGCAACTTCCTGCGCGGGCGGGGTGACGCCGAGCTGCGCGAGGTGATCGACTACACCAATCAATTTAACAACGACAACTACATCCCCCAAGACCAGACCGCCGCACCCGATTTTGGCCTCTCCTTCGCCATCGGCGACACCATCGACCTGCGCGATGCCAGCCGCGTCGGCTACACTTTCAGCCTGACCTACGACCGCTCGACCGATTACTACGACGACGGCGTGCTCGGGCGCTACCGCTATCTGGCTGACAGCGACGAGATGCTCAACCTGCGCCTCTTCAGCCCCAATCGCGAGAACTTCACCGAGGGCTTCCGGCTGGACGTGGAGGAAGCCGAGGAAGAGGGCTACCTCTCGCGCTTTGAGCAATTTGGCGTGCAGGAGTCGAAGATCAACGTCCAGTGGGGACTTTTCGGCAAGCTCGCTTACCAGCCGACCACCCGCCACGAAATCAGCCTCGACCTGCTCTACAACCGTTCGGGTGAAGATCAGGTGCGCATCGGTGTGGGCGAGCTGGCGGTGGCCACGGTCGAGGGTATGGCGCAGCTTTATGATCTCCTCTACACCGAGCGCAGCATCGGCTCGCTCCAGCTCTCGGGCAAGCACCTGATGGGCGACAGCGACGAGCTGGAAGTCGAATGGCGCGGCTCCCTCAGCAAGAGCACTCAGGATCAGCCGGATTACCGCCCCTTCGGTGCCCTGCACACGCTGCGCGGCGAGGACAGCTTTGCCAACACGACTGACAACCCCGATGCGGATCGCTTCTTTCGAGAGCTGACCGAAGATGCGCTGGAGATCGGCCTCGATGTCACCCGCACCTTTGTCGTCTGGGACGGACTCGACATGAAGTTCAAGGCCGGTGCCAACCTCATCAATAACGAGCGCACCTATGACGAAGAGCACGTTCGCTTCATCGCGGAAGTGAACTCCTTTGATGCCCTCGAAACCTTCCCCGGCCAGATCGGTGCCTTTGACGGTGACGAATATGTGTTCGGCAACCTGATCAACCAGCAGAACAGCCTCGCCAGCTATGAGGGCGAGCAAGATTTGAAGGCCGCTTACGCCATGCTGGAAATCCCCGTCACCGAACCCTTAAAAGTCATCGCGGGGGTGCGCTATTCGGACACCCAGATCGATCTGGTGCCCGAGTCTTCCTCGACGCAGCAACAGCAACCCGGCGAAATCGACCAGAGCGAGCTGCTCCCCGCGCTGCACCTCATCTACGAGATGAACGACACCATGAATTTGCGCGCCGCCTATGGCCGCACGATCGCCCGCCCCACCTACAAGGAGCTGGGCGACATTATGGTGGCCGATCCCTTCACCGGTGACGATTTCCGTGGCAATGCGGAACTCGAAATGACCACCATCGACAACTTCGACCTGCGCTGGGAGTGGTTCCCGCGCTCGGGCGAGATTGTAGCCGTCAGCGCCTTCTATAAAGACATGGAGAACCCCATCGAGATTCTCCAGAACACAGCCGGCACCGTGACGCCGCAGAACGTCGAAGAAGGCAAGGTTTACGGCTTGGAGTTCGAATTCCGCCGCAACCTCGATTTCATCAACGAAGCCCTGATCGACTGGAGCATTGGCACCAACCTCGCGCTGATCGAGTCCGAGGTGAGCGTGCCGGAATCCGAGCTCGAGAACGTGCCGGAAGGGCGCGACTTTTCGGACACCCGCGAGCTAGTCGACCAGTCCCCTTATACCTTCAATTTCGATCTTTCTTACGCCAACCCCGAGTGGGACAGCGTCTTCACCCTCGTCTTCAACGTGGTCGGTGAGCGCCTGAGCCTCGTCCGTCCGGGCGTCGAGCCGGATGTCTTCGAGCAGTCCTCCCCCTCGCTCGACTTCATCGCCTCTAAAAACTTCGGCGACAACTGGCAGGTGAAATTCTCCGCCAGCAACCTGCTCGCGCCGGACAGCGAGTTTGTGCAGGAGCTGAACGGCGAAGAATTCATTTACAGCAGCCACTCGACCTCCCGCAGCTTCAGCCTCGGGGTGAGCTACCTCTTTGAATAACTTTTCGATCCGCAACCAACGCAAATCGAAACACCAAACCTAATATGAAACGCATCATTACTCTAATCGGAGCACTGGCCATTGCCGGGGCTTCACTCAACGCTCAGTTGACCGATCAGTATCCGACTGCCACAGTTGTCTCCGGTGTCATCACTGAAGACACGACCTGGACTTCGGACACGGTTTACAAGCTGGACGGCTACGTCTTCGTGGCACCTCCCGCCACCCTCACTATCGAGGCCGGCACCCTGATCGTCGGTTCCGACGGTCAGGAGGCCGACGCCGCCGCCCTTATCGTCGCCCGTGGTGCCAAGATCATGGCCAGCGGCACTGCCGAAGATCCGATCATCTTCACTTCGATGTTCGACGACATCAGCGATCCCAACGATCTTACCTCCGAGGACAAGAGCCTCTGGGGCGGCGTCATCGTGCTGGGTAACGCGCCCCTGAACTCCGCCAACTCGGTGGATGACGGCGGCACCGGCGACACCGAGGCTCCCTTCGAGGATAAGATCGAGGGTCTCATCACGAACGAGGAAACCGAAGCTTACACGCTCTTCGGCTCGAACGATGAGCCCGATCCCGACCACAACGCCGGTGTCATGCGCTATATCTCGATCCGCCACGGTGGTATCTCCATCGGCTCGGGTAACGAGATCAACGGCCTGACCCTCGGTGGTGTCGGTAGCGGAACCACCGTCGAGTTCATCGAAGTTTTTGCTAACCTCGACGACGGTATCGAGTTCTTCGGTGGCACGGTCAACCTCAAGTATGCTGTGGTTGCCTTCGGCGCTGATGACTCCTTCGACTACGACCTCGGCTGGGACGGCCTCGGGCAGTTCTGGGTCTCCTTCTCTAATGACGACTCCGCCGGCGATCCTGCCGACCCGGGTTACATCGACCTCGCTTCCGACAATGCGGGTGAGTGGGACGGTTCGAAGACCCCCGGCGACAGCGGCGACCCGACCGGTGCCACGGTTTCTAACATGACCTTCATCGGTATCGGTGGCGGCGTCAACTCCACCGGCGATACGGCTGCTGAGTCCACCGCGATTGCTCTGGCCGACCGCGCCAAGGCCACCGTCATTAACTCGATCTTCGCCAACTACGACACCTTCATCTTCGATGACGGCGACAACGAGGCCACCATCGGCGGCAGCCCGATCACTGACAACGTGCTCTTCGCCAACAACGTGTGGCACACCCACACTGCCAAGGCGCTCGGTGACCTGATCGTTGGCGACACCCCCGCTCACGACACTGCCCTCGAGACCATGATTGGCGACAACGACAACGCGGTCTCCGCCACTCTGCCGATCGTCAGCTACAGCAAGAGCCCCGACGGCAACCTCGACCCCCGTCCCAACGTGATCGAAGCTATCTACGGCACCGCTGAGGTTCCGGACAACGGCTTCCACGAGCAGACCTCCTACAAGGGTGCCTTCGCCCCCGGCGATAGCCTGTGGATCAAGGGCTGGACGGCGCTCGACGCGATGGGTTACCTCCCGGCTGACCTCGACGGCGTGGGTGAGGGCAATATCTTCAACCTGTCCACTCGCGGTTTCGTTGAAGCCGGTGATGGCTCGGGCTGGTTGATTGGCGGTATCGAAATCCGCAACCTCACCAGCACGATCCTGTTCCGTGGCCGTGGTACTTCGGTCGATGACGACAGCCTCACCAAGTTGGCTGACCCCGAGTTGGTCGTCTTAGACAGCAGCGGCAACGAGATCGCCTTCAACGACAACTGGGAATCCGATGGAACTCTGGATGGCGTTACTTATGAGAATTCCGCTTCGCTGATCACTGGCACTGAGTTCGAGGACGACCTTGAAGAAAACGATGCGGCCATTGTTCTGACGCTTGCGCCCGGACAATATACCGTGCAGGTTCGCCCTGCTGGCAACACCGGTGAAGCCGGCGTGGCCATCGTCGAGCTGTTCGACGTCGAACTTGACTAATCGGGCTCG
>CAYQTM010000127.1:0-5742 GCA_964420355.1 uncultured Opitutales bacterium | reverse complement strand
GCCCCGGGCCACGCGGGAGAATGTGGCGGGGGCGGGGGCGCGCCTCGCGGCGGGGGCTGCGCGGGGGGCGGCCGCTGCGGGAGCGGAAGGCGCGCTCGATCGGGGTGGCACCCGGCGAATACCGCGTGACACTGGCGGCAGTTACGGCCAGTGGGCCGCGCGAAGCCGAGTCGCCGGAAGCGCTCACGCCGACCCTGCGCATGGCGGGGTTGGATGAGTCGGACATCCCGGCACTGCTGGCCGACCCGCCGCCCGAACCCGAGTCGAGCCTCGCGCTCGCGCCCAGCCTCGAGGAGGCTTATCTCCGCTTCTACGCTCGCGAAAACGAACCTCAGATGGGGAATCGCCCAAGCAGAGACTATCGCCTCCACTACGACCACCGGCTCCTTCTCGACGCCACCCAAGGGAATCACTCGCCCGCCGCCGAACCCCGCCTCATCCTCCTGCAGCGATAACCCGCCCCAGAGGACGGATGCAGCAGAGGAGTATGTGACTTAAGATGCCAACGCGCAGCGGCGGCGATGCCCTCCGATACCGCAGGTTATTGTCTGCTCACTGAGTAGGCGGTTGATGTCTCAGCGAACACAGGGAGATCAGTGAGACTCGCAAATGGCTCGCTCTCTGACGAGTCGGCTGTCGTGTCTGTTCGGCACATCGAAGACTGTTCGCAGATGGGATAACCCCAAAACAGGTGTTGTTTGGCACTTGGCGGAGATGAAATCGCGTAGGCCGCAACTGATGGGTGAAGCGTGTCTCGCTGGCTGATGCAGGTATGATTGCCAACTCCGGCGAGTGGGCGAGTCGCCGATTCCCTTGCGCGTGCAGACCGAAAAAAAGCCCCGGAATCAATCCGGGGCTTTTTGCTAAGAGTGTTGTGTCGCCTGATTAGGGACTCGGCGGTGTTGTCGCCAGATCAGGCACGACGGGAACCGGTGGAGGATTAGCGGCCGTGATTCCAGCGGGCGGTCCGGCGGGGGCTGCAGGGGGAGCGTCGGCTTCGCCTGCGGGTGGCTCATCGCCGGGGGTGCTGCCTTGGGGGACGCCAGCGAGCTGGGTTTGGATTTGCTCGAGGAGCACTGGGTCGACCGAGGTGAAGCTCATGGCTTCGGCGGAAGCGATGTAGTCGAGCTTGCCGCTGTCGGAGCCGATGGTGTCGGCGGCCACGGAGATGTTGGTGCGGTTGCCGTTGCCGTCGGTCAGCATGACGTCGGCTTTGTTGTCGCCAATGGACTTTTCGACGCGGGCGATTTCGTTGCCGTCGGTGTCGGTGACGCTGCGAGTAAAGGAGCCATCGGGCATGCGCTCGGTGGTGACAGTGATGACTTCACCGGAGGGCTGCTCGACGCGGCGGGTGGTGGTGACCACTTCCATGCCGTTCTGCATGTCGCGCGATTCGGAGACCGAAACCGTCCAGCTCTCGTCGCTGGCGTTGGTGGCGACGATGGTCTGGGAGCCGTCCGCACCGACCGAGGTCTCGATGGTGGAGGTCAGGCCGTCGGGGCCGGTTACGGTGTATTGCAGGCCGTCAGCAGTGCCGACGGTGTCCACGGCGTATTGCGGCGGCAGGTTGCCGAGCGCGGAAACAATGTCACTGGGAACGAAAGGAATTTCGATGGTGGCAACCTGTTCGGGGTCAAGCTGCTGCGGGTTGGCACCCTCGGGAGCCACCACAACGGAGCCAGTCACGTTGGTGAAGCTGCTGGTCGACATGAAGGTGGTCGGGTTCCAGCTAAAATCAACCGCGAAGGTGGTGCCGAGAATGGTCGAGGCGGTGGTCGGCGTCTGCACGTCGAAAACCGAATCGGGCTGCAGGTCGGTCACCTGACCAGTCAGCTCGCCATAATTGAGCTTGAGCGAGGCGATCGAGGTAGACGGGTCGCCCGTCAAAGTGGAGTAACTGCCCATCGACTCGGGGAAGCTGGCCTGGTCGAACTGCTCGATGGTCAGGCTGGAGGAGGCACCGAGCTGGATGCGCGCGCCGTTCGAGAAAATCAGCGTGGTCGCACCGAAGGGGCCGGTCATCACGGTGGACTCTGGGTCGAGGATGGCACCGGAGTAGAGCGGGGTAGCTTCGCCGTCTTCAGAGGTGATCATGGAAACCTCTCCCGTAGCGCGCAGCACTTGAATGCTGCCCTCCGAGAGCTGTTGTGCGCTGAGCACACCGGCAAGCAGGCCGGCGGACAGCAGAAACGTGGAGTGGAGTAATTTCATAGCGAGTTGGATAGATTTTCTTAGCTTTACCTATTTCTATGCGGTATTTCCCGTATTCGCAAGCACTTTTTTCAGTTCTTTGCCAACGACTTACAGGTGATAAGCCCCTTTCAATTAGTATCCTTGCATGACGATGGTGCCGATGCGCCCGTTTTCCCAGACTTCGAGCTGATTGATGTCGGCGCGGCTGTGCCCCATGAAGTCGGCGAAGTCGCGGATGGGATGACCGTTGATTTTCAAAATGACCATGCCTCGGTCGAGCACGCGGCTGTAAAGCGACTCGCCGCTGATGCCGAGCACGGCCAGTCCTTCGACGCTGCGCGGGATGGAGAGCTGGTCGCGCAGCTCGGGGGAGGTCGGCTGGAAGCGCACGTCGGAGACGAAGCGGCCAAAGCCGGGGGTGCGGAGCAGCCACTCGTTCCAGTTGGCGAGGCGCACGGTCATTTCGAGCAGTTCCTGCCCGCGCTGGACGGTGAGCCTGACCTCCTGCTTGGGTTCGCGTCGCCCGACGGCCACCTGCAAGTCCTGCGAGTTGCGGACGATGTCTTTATCGACCGCCATGATGATGTCGCCTTCCTGCAGGCCGATCTCGGAGGCGGGCAGCCCTTCGGTGACCTCAAC
This sequence comes from uncultured Opitutales bacterium, assembly GCA_964420355.1. Taxonomy (GTDB): domain Bacteria; phylum Verrucomicrobiota; class Verrucomicrobiia; order Opitutales; family JABSRG01; genus CAYQTM01. The sequence goes on along the minus strand of CAYQTM010000127.1, from coordinate 2,910 downwards.
CACCCGTGCGCCCGCGCCAAGTCCGCTGCCGTTGTCGCCGGGCTGCCCAGAGGTGACCACGCCGAGCAGACCGCGGGTGTAGCCTTCGCCGAGGATTTGGGCGGTTGCGGTGTCACAAGCAAGGCTGAGGATTAAGCAGAGGGCTAGGCGCATGGACTGGCTAGTTCAAAGGTCAAAGGTCAAAGTTCAAAGTTCAAAGGTCAAAGTTCAAAGTTGGTTTGCTTCTGAACAGGGGTTCCCAGCGGCAGGATGCCGCTGCTCCTTTTGATCCTGATTTTGAGTGGATGGTATTTCTTCCTTTTCAGCAGGGGCTTGAGTGTTTAGATAGTGGGCAGGACTTTTTACTTATGGGCTACCCCATTTATCAGATCGACGCGTTTACTGACCACGTTTTTGCCGGGAACCCCGCGGCGGTGGTGCCGCTGCCCAATTGGCTGCCGGATGAGACGTTGATGCGCATTGCGCACGAGAACAATCTTTCCGAGACCGCTTTCTTTGTCAAGCGGCAGCCCGATCTCTGCGAGCTGCGCTGGTTTACGCCGCGCGCCGAGGTGAAGCTCTGCGGCCATGCGACGCTGGCGACCGCGTTTGTGCTGTTCGAGGAGTGGGAGTATGACTTTGAGAAGGTGCGCTTTGAGACGCGCAGCGGCGAGCTGACCGCGAGTCTGGAGGAGGATGGTAGCATCGCGATGGACTTTCCGGTCGAGCCGATGGAGCCGGTCGATGCGGTGGCGGGTCTGGCCGAGGCGCTGGGCGCGGAGCCCAAGGAGGTGCTGCAGGGCATGGATACGATGGCGGTTTTCGCCGATGAGGGCGCGGTGCGCGGGCTGGAGCCGGACTTTCGGGCGCTGGCCAGGCTGGAGACGCGCGGGGTGATCGTCACGGCCAAGTCGGGCGAGCAGGAGGTCGATTTCGTCAGCCGGTTTTTCGCGCCGGCGGTGGGAATCGACGAGGATCCGGTGACGGGTTCGGCACACTGTGCGCTGGCACCTTACTGGAGCAAGAAACTGCGCAAGAAGAACTTGCGCGCGCGGCAGGTGTCGCGTCGCGGCGGCGAGGTCTTCTGCCAAATCCGCGAGAACGACCGCATCGGCCTGCGCGGCCACGCCGTGTTGTTCATGGTGGGTGAAATCGTCCAGACCGGCTGAGGGCGTTCCTGCGCTGCATTTTTTTCACGCAGAGAGGCGGAGAGGAGAACTACGAATCTCGCGAATCTACGCGAATCTGGATAATTGTCGTGAATCTGGGTAATCTCGCCCGCTTCGCTCAAGACGCAAGAACTGCTATCAGTTAATGAAATACTGGATGCTCAACAAATCTTATTGGCAATAACTCTGTAAGTCGGCGGATGATTGAGGCTCCGAAAAGTTCCTATATTAAATAGCTTAAAAGACATCGAAAAAATATTTAAAATGAAAAAAGAACTGTTAACTGGATTGGTGGTTTGTTCTGTTCTATGCGGGTGTTTTTTAGGCTGTAATGGCGGCCAGAAAAATCTGGATCTTAACTATCATGTCAATTATAACCAAGAAAGTGAACAGTTTGTATTTCTATTTGAACACGTTGAAGTCTTTTTTATGGTGGGTGAGCTACAGGTAGCAAACCGCCAACCCGCGGAACCAATATTACCGGCTGATTTGGTGGCCAAACTGAGACACGTGCATCCGAATTATATGGCAAATCTCTATTACACGCCCATTAACTTATTGAATCAGGACACACATGCTGTTTACACGTTCAGTAAAGAAATAGAGGGTCAAAATGGAACTGGCACAACTATGACTGTTTCGAAAGAGCAGAACGGCATTCTGTATTATATCATATTTTATTCTTATGAAAATCAGTTGCCCGAGGTTTTACGTCAGATGGAACTAGTTTTGCCTGTCGCTTTTCAGGACGAAAATTTATCCAATATAAAACCTGCATCCGATTGAAAGTTATCAGTTTGGCTCTAGTAGTCGATTGTATCGTATGCACCACTTAAATGTCCTATGTCTGAACCATTACGTCTGCAAAAAATCCTCGCGGAGCGGGGTGTGGCCTCTTCTCGGCGCAAGGCTGAGGAGTTGATCGAGTCTGGGCGGGTGACGGTGAATGGTCGGGTGGCGGACTTGGGGGACAAGGCCGATCCGGAGGCGGATGAGATCAAGATCGGGCGCAAGCGTCTGCCCGCGCCGGCGCGTCCGCAGGTGTATCTGATGCACAAGCCGCGCGGGCTGGTCTGCACGAATGCGGATCCCAACGCTGAGCGCACGGTGTTCGATATCCTGCCGCGTGACCTGCAACAACAGCGTCTGGTCTGCGCCGGGCGGCTCGACAAGGACAGCGAGGGGATGCTGATCCTGACCAATGACGGCGATCTGGTGCAGGCGCTGACCCACCCTTCGGCGGAGATACAGAAGCGCTATCGGGTGCGGCTGAGCCGCGAGCTTGACCCGGAGCTGATTCCCAAGCTGCTCGAAGGGCGTAAGCTGGAGGGCGATTTTTTGAAGTTCGACAAGGTGATCCCCGCGCCGAGCGGCAGTCCCGAGGCCGGGCGCAACTGCGAGGTGCACCTGCATCACGGGAAGAAGCGGGAGATTCGGCGGCTGTTCGAGAGCTTTGGGATTTATGTGAAGCGCCTGCGTCGGATACAGATCGGCGGGCTGTATATGAAGAATCTGGGACCCGGGATGTTTCGCAAGCTGACCGACCGCGAGATTCCGCAACTGCTGCGCGGCTGAGCCGGGTGGCGCGATGGCGGCGGCGCTTACTCGGCCTTACTCGACGTTGGCAGTCTGCTCGCGGAAGCGTTCGAGCCCGTTTTTGGCCTCGATGACGGCCCGAGTGATGTCGCGGCGGTGTGGTTTGCTGCCGAGGGGGTTGCAGTCGCGGGTGATCTCCTGAAGCGTGAAGTCCAGCTTGCGCCCC
>CAYQTM010000126.1:0-5772 GCA_964420355.1 uncultured Opitutales bacterium | reverse complement strand
AACCCCAACAGGTTCCATCTTTTTATTCGATTTTTTCTCACGGATTCAGGATTACCCGATCTGCAAAAATGTTACCTATTCTATTCCTCCAGAATCCACTTTGGACGATCTTCAACGATCAATCCTCTACTTCTTCGGGTAAAACCACGCGCTGGCCGCCGGGTGCTGGCTTGGCGTCCAGGATTTCCGGCGTCTTGCCTTCGACCTCCTGAATGTGATGGAGGAGGCGGGCTTTCATGCGGTCGGCGACCGCGCGATGGGAGCGCAGGCCGATGAGGTTGGTCAGCTCGTGCGGGTCGTTTTCGAGGTCGTAGAGCAGATGCTCGGCGTAGCGCGGTGCCTCCTTGCGGCGCGGGTTGACCCCTTTCGCGCCGGGCATCTTGACGGCGTATTTCCAGCGGCGCGTGCGCACGGCGCGTCCCACCTGACTCTCCGATATCTGGATAAAAATGTCTTCGCGACCCGCACCCGCCCGCCGCCCGAGCAGGCGGTTGAGGCGCTGCCCGTGCATGGTCTCGGGCACCGACACCCCGGCGGCATCGAGCAGAGTGGGCGGCATGTCGATCAGGCTGGTCAGCGACTCCAACTGCCCGCCGCCGCGAAAACCCGGCCCGGCCAGCACGCAAGGAACGCGGATGGAGGCCTCGTGCGCGCTGCGCTTGTATTCGATGTTGCGCGTCTTGAAGTGGTTGCCGTGGTCTGACGTGAACAGGATGATCGTTTTCTTGTGCAGCCGCCGACTGATCAGCGCGTCCATCAGTCGCCCGAAGGCTTCATCGATCCGCTTCACCATCCCGAAATACCCGCCGAGATGCTGCGCCGCCGAGCCACCCAGCGCCAGCAGATCGGGCGGCGTCCAGCGACCCGAGTAGCGCTCGCGGTAGCCGATGGGCGGCGGGTAGTCGTCGATGTGGTTCTGGTGATGCGGCTCCAGCAGCGACAAAAAACAGAAAAACGGGCGCTCGCGCGGCTGGGTAACGTAGCGGATTGTCGCATCGGTCAGGGCGTCGACTCGATAGCCCGGCAGGTCGTGCGCCTGGCCGTCGCGGTCGAAAACCGTCGTGTGATAAGCGTCGGAGGTATGCTCCAAATGGTTGGACGCCAGCCAGTAATCATAGCCCGCGCGAAACGCTTCAGGCACCGCGCCGCGCATTTTGGGCGGCCCAAGGTGCCACTTTCCGATGTAACCGGTATCGTAGCCCGCCGCCGCAAACTGCTGCGCGAGGGTCGGTGCCTCCGGCGGCAGCGTCAGCCCGTTGCGGTGCACACCCGCCTGCGTGGCATACTGCCCGGTCTGCATGCAGGCGCGCGCCGGCCCGCAGAGCGGCTGCGGCGTGAAGCAAAAGCGCACATGCGTATTCTCGCGCGCCACCCGGTCGAGATTGGGCGTCAGATCGAGCGGGTTTCCATGTAAGCCCAGCGTATCCCAGCGCTGCTGATCGGTGAAAAACACGATGACATTGAGCTGGCTCTCTCTCGCCATAAGCCAACCATGCCCCCAATCCTCCTGATTTTCAATGGCTTTTATAAATAGTTCCAACCTGAGCACACCGTCGCCGAGAAATCTTGGGAGCCGGGCACTTAGGGCTTGAAACCGCGCAGGTGTGGGCTTTTAATGAACTCTTTTTCCCGAATCCATGGCCATCTTACTCGGCATTTTTACGGCGGCGCTCTTTTTCCTTAGCCTCATTATCGTGGGGCTGGTGCTCATGCAGCGCTCTTCTTCGGGCGGCGGTCTGGGTGCTGCGATGGGTGGCGGTGCGGCAGAACAGGCGCTGGGCGCCGAGACCAATACCATCCTGACCAAGTGGACGCAGTTCGGGGTGATCGGGTTTTTCGCGCTGGCCTTCTTCCTCTACCTCGGCCACCAGTATAATTACGCCGAGGAAGTCAATAAGGTAGAAGGGAATCGCTTGCAGGAACTGGTTCCGGCGATGACCGAGGAGGAGGAGGCTGAGGCTGAGGCGACACCTGCGGAGCCGGATCTGTTCGACGTGGGCGAGGGTGCCGCCACCGAGACTGCGCCTGAGGGTGCCGAGACCACCACGACCGTGATTGAAGCGCCTGCCGAGACGGAACAAAATACGCCACCGGCGACTCAGTAGGGAGTGCTTATGCACGCCTTGACTGCTTTTTTTCGACATCCTGCCGCGCGCCTCGGGCTGCTCTTGCTGACGGCGGCTGGACTCTGTGCCCAAGGGGTGCGCGGGCCGCGCATTCCCGAGACCCAGCCCATCGACCCCGAGGAAGGGGCGCAGCGGCTGGCCGAGTTTCGGCAGATGCGACTGGCGGGCGACTTCGCGTTTCAGTTTAAACTGGAACACAAGCCGCGCGCGGGCGAGACCTTCACTTATAACGGGCGCATGTTTGGCACCTGGGACGAGCAGGGGCCGCTCACCCGGGTCGAGATCTGGCCGGGCGAGCCCGACGAATCGATGCCGATCAAGCTGCTGGTGCGCAATGGCGCGGAGCCGCGCGTCTGGATTAAAGAGCCGGATGCGCCCGCCCGCAAGGTCACTGGCGAGGCGCTGCACGAGCCGCTGCTGCCGGGGCTGCTGCTGAGCGCCTTCGACCTGCAGATGCCCTACCTTTACTGGGACGATTACCGCTACGAGGGGTCGGGGCGAGCGCGCGGGCGTCCGACGCAGCAGTTTCTCCTGACGCCGACCCCGGCTTATCAGTCGGTCAAGCCCGAGGTGGCGGCCATTCGGCTGCATATCGACGACAGCTTCAACGTCTTCGTCGCCGCGCACATGCTTGACGCCGAGGGCGAGCGCCTCAAGTCCTTCGATGTCGGGCGGTTTCAGGTGATCGACGAGCAGGCGATTGTCAAGAGCTTCGAGCTTTTTGACCTGCGCAGCCGCGACGAGACGCGGTTGGTGGTGGAGGCGGCGGCGCTCGGCCTGCAATTGCCCGAGGCGCTCTTCACGCTCGACGGCCTGACCGAGGTAGAGGCGCAGGTTTCCCCGAGCCTCTACCAGCGGCTTTGAGCCGATTCACAAACCTTTGAGCGCCGTGCGGATACTCTTGGAGGGCGCGGCGCACTGGGTGCCGACACAGAGCTGGAGGCCGTTGGGCTGCGCGGCATCTGCACTGGCATCCAGCACGAAAAGGCGTCGCCAGGGTCGGCTGCGCAGGGTTTCGCACAGCTCTTGCACCTTGGTGTCGCTGAGATTTTTGATCTTCAAGACGGCAACGCCAACCGCCTGCTGGGTGAAGGCGGAGAGCGCATGCGATATACCGTTAGGCGCACGCTCGATGTAACCCGCATAGCCGCGTCGCAGCGAGGCGATGGCCTCGGCATAGCGCGGCTGGGGGTCAATCGCCTGCAGGCCGACCAGCACTTGCAGCAGGGCGCTGTTGCCGGAAGGCACCGCATTGTCAAACCAGTCCTTTTTGCGCACGCCGATGCTGAGGGTGTTCGGCTGCGAGAGGAAGTAACCAGGCTTGGCGGGGTCGGCGAAGCGCTCGAGCGCCTCGTCGGTCAGCTCGCGGGCGCGGTCGATATAAGTGGCGGCGCTCCCCGGCTCGAAGAGGTCGGCCTTGGAAGCGATGGCCAGCAGCCCCTCGGCGAAGTAGGCGTAATCGGCGAGCGTCGCCGGGTGTCGCGCCCCGCTCTCCTCATAGAAGACGCTGAAAAGCTGGCCAGCTTCCGGGCGCAAGCGCTCCCAGAGCCAGTCGGCGGCCTGTCGCGCCGCATCGAACCAGCCCTTTTGCGCGAGAAAGAACCCGGACTCGGCAAGCCCGCGAATGACCAGCCCATTCCACGAAAGCAAAATCTTGTCATCGCGCGCCGGACGCTCCCGCGCTTCACGCGCCTCCAGCAGCTTCGCCCGCGCTGGTGCCAGCTCCTCGCGCAGCTTTAAATCCAGCTGATGCAGCGCGAGCACGGTGGTGCCGTCCTCAAAGTTGCCGTCATCGCTCACGTCATAAGCATTGCAAAAGCGCTCGCCTTCCTCGGTGCCGAGCACCTGATTAATCTCCTCTGGACGCCAGACGTAAAAACGCCCCTCGCCGCCGCCGCTGTCCGCATCGAGCGAGGCGTGGAAGGCACCGCCCTCGTGGCGCATCTCGCGGAAGAGCCAGCCGATGGTCTCGGCGATGACGTGGACGAAGATCGGTTGCTCGTAGCGCAGCCAGCCGCGCACATAGCAGTCGAGCAGCAAGCCGTTGTCATACAACATCTTCTCGAAGTGCGGCACCAGCCAGTGGCGATCCACGCTGTAGCGCGAGAAGCCGCCGCCCACCTGATCGAACAAGCCGCCGCGCGCCATCGCCGTCAGCGTGACCGGCACCGCGCGGTCGATCTTCACCTGCAAATCGGTATCGCGCTCGACCGCCGCGCTGTAGCGCAAGTCCATCAGAAAATTCAGGCTCATCGACGGCGGAAATTTGGGCGCGCCGCCAAAACCGCCATATTCGTCGTCGTGCGCCTCGCAGATGGCGTGCGCCGCCGGGAGCAACTGTGCGTTTTCGAGGCTCGCCCCATCCGCCGACCCCGCGTCGTTGAGGTGGCTGATGTTTTTGAGGATGCTGTCGGCGTTCTCCTCCAGCTCGCTGCGGCTCTTCTTAAAAAAGTCGGCCACGCGCATCAGCACCTGCGGCCACGGCACAATCCCGCTGCCGTTATCCTTCGGCGGAAAATAGGTGCCGCCAAAAAACGGGCGTCCATCGGGCAGGCAAAAGACATTGAGCGGCCAGCCACCGTGCTGATTGAGCATCTGCACCGCCTCCATGTAAACCTGATCGACATCCGGCAGCTCCTCGCGATCGACCTTGATGCACACAAAGTGCGTATTCATCAGCTCCGCGATATACTCATTCTCGAAGCACTCGTGCGCCATCACATGGCACCAGTGGCAGGAAGAATACCCCACCGAAACCAGCAGGGGCTTGTTTAGCCGCTTGGCCTCGGCCAGCGCCGCCTCGCCCCAAGGCCACCACTGCACCGGATTCGCCGCGTGCTGCCGCAGATACAAACTGTTCTCCTCGCTCAACCGATTTGCCATCCCACAAGGCAAACCATGCACCGCAGGGAGTCAATCGCGAAGCCGCGCTTATGGCACCGGCACGGTCTCAAAAATTTGTGTGAGGAGGTTTTCGGCGGTGATGTCCTCAGCCTCGGCCTCGTAGGACGGAATGAGGCGGTGGCGGAGCACGTCGAGGCCGATGCTCTTGACGTCCTGCGGCGTGGCGTAGTTGCGGCCTTCGAGCAGCGCCCAGGCCTTGGCGGCGAGGGTGAGCGCGATGGTGGCGCGCGGCGAGGCTCCGAACTGGATGTAGGGAGCCAGCTTTTCAAGCCCGGCGGCGGCGGGTTCGCGGGTGGCGAAGACCAGGCGCACGATGTAGTGGCGGATTTCCTCGGCGAAGTGCACCGCGTTGACCAGCTTGCGCGCGGCGAGAATCGCCTCGGGGTCGATGACCGGCTTGACGGTGAAATTGGGGGCGGTCGAGGCCATGCTGTCGAGGATTTGGCGCTCTTCGCTGCGGGTCGGGTAGCTGACGTTCAGCTTGAGCATGAAGCGGTCGACCTGCGCCTCGGGCAGCGGATAGGTGCCCTCCTGCTCGATGGGGTTCTGGGTGGCCAGCACCAGAAACGGATCGGACAGGGGATGGGTTTCGTCGCCGAGCGTCACTTGGCGCTCCTGCATGGCTTCGAGCAGCGCGCTCTGGACCTTGGCCGGCGCGCGGTTGATCCCGTCGGCTAGAATCAGGTTCGCGAAAATCGGACCCTTCTTCCCGGAAACTGGCGCGCTGTGCTGCCCATAGATC
>CAYQTM010000125.1:0-5786 GCA_964420355.1 uncultured Opitutales bacterium | reverse complement strand
GCTAGACTAGCGCACAGGCCAATTTGTTCAAGCTGTATTCCGCAAGTCGCGCGGCGCGGGGTGGTGGAGGCACTATTGGATTGGCTCGGGCGGGTGCTCGCGGTAGGTTGGGGCTGTGAGCGAGGAGCAGGCGGCAGTGGCGTGGACGGCGGAGGGGCTGAAGGCGCGCTTGCGTGCGGAGGCCGAGGCGCTGGGCTTGGCGGAGCTGCGGGTGGCACCGGTCGAGCTGTCGCTGCGGCGGGACTACTTTGAGCGGTGGATTGCCGAGGGGCAGCATGGCGAGATGCGCTGGATGGAGCGGAATCGCGAGCGCCGGATGGAGCCGCAGCGGGTGTTGCCGGAGGCGCGGAGCATCGTGTGTGTGGCGCTGGATTATCATCAGGTGCCGCCGGTGCGACGCGGGCGCATCGCGCAGTATGCGCTGGGTAAGGATTATCATAAGGTGTTGCTCAAGAAGCTGAAGCGACTCTGCGCGGTGATGCGCGAGCACGGCGGCGCGCAAAAGCCCTACGCCGACACCGGGCCGGTGCTGGAGAAGCCGGTGGCGGCGGCGGCTGGGCTGGGCTGGCAGGGCAAGCACACGGTGTTGATTCGGCGGCGCGGCGGCACTTACTTCTTCATCGGCGTGATCCTGACAACGCTGGAGCTGCCCCCGGATGCCGAGGTCGAGGACAAGTGCGGCCAGTGTCGCAAGTGCATCGACATCTGCCCGACCGGCGCGATCACCGCGCCCTACCAGCTCGACGCGCGCCGCTGCATTAGCTACCTCACCATCGAGCACCCCGGATCGATCCCGCTGGATCTGCGCGAGGCGATCGGCGACCACCTCTTCGGCTGCGACGACTGCATGGATGTCTGCCCGTGGAACCGCTGGGCGCAGCCGACCACCGAGGCGCGCTTCGCCGCGCTGCCTTACCCCGACCTGCGCACCATGCTCGGCTGGACGGAAGCGGAGTTCGCCGAGGCCACCGCAGGCACGGCCATCCGCCGCACCGGCCTCAGCCGCTGGAAGCGCAACATCTGCGTCGTCCTTGGCAACACCGGCACCGCTGCCGACCGCCCGGCGCTCGAAAGCGCCGCCAACGGCTCGGATGCGCTCGTCGCCGAACACGCCCTCTGGGCGCTCGCTCGCCTCGACCAGCGCGGCGAATAGGCGCTCGCCGCGACGCCTGCGGTTGACCTCGCGCAGGTGTTGGGCAGGCTGTCGGGATGGCGTATCCAGAGTTGTCAGAGGTGATCGAGGCGCTGGGCTTGCAGCCCTTGCCGCAGGAGGGCGGGTTTTTTCGCGAGCTGTATGTCTCGTCGGCGCAGTCGGCGGTTGGGGCAGGGGAGGGCGCACTGCCGAGGGCGGCGGCCAGTCATATCTACTTTGTGCTGAGTCGTGAGGCGCCTTCGCTGCCGCATCGGCTGCGGGCGGATGAACTGTGGTTTTTTCACATGGGCAGCCCCGTGCAGATGCTCCTGCTGGAGGCGGATGGCGCGGTGCGGCGTCCGGTGCTGGGGACGGGGCTGGCTGCTGGCGCACGCCCGAGCCAGTTGGTCGCGGGCGGCTGCTGGCAGGCGGCTCGGGTGGTCGAGGGCAGCGAGCCCGGCTGGGCGCTGGTCAGTTGCGTGGTCACGCCCGCCTTCCATTGGGACGATTTCGAGCTGGGCGACCTCGCGCCGCTAAAAAGCCAGTGGCCGGCGGCGGCTCGCGACTTGGCTTTTTTCGACGCACCCGCTTAAATGCGTCGATGCTGCCCAATATCGAGGTCTTAACCCCCGCGCTCGACGACTACGCCCTGCTCGACAGCGGCCATGGCGAAAAGCTGGAGCGCTTCGGCGGGCGCGTGCTGCGGCGCGGCGAACCCAAGGCCTGGTGGGCACCCGCGCTCGGCAAGCCGGTCTGGCAGGAGGCCGCCGCCAGCCATGACGACGCCTCGGGCAACTGGGCCTTCCGCGACCCCGCCGCCAGGCAGCCCTGGGAGCTGCGGCTCGAAGCCCTGCGCCTGCAAATGCGCCTCACCCACAACAGCAAGCACGTCGGCATCTTTCCCGAGCAGGAGCCCCACTGGCGGCGCATCACGCGGCTCGGGCAGCGCGCGCGCTCGGCGGGCGGCGAGCCACCGCGCCTGCTCAATCTCTTTGGCTACACCGGCGTGGCCAGCCTGGTCGCGGCGGCGGCGGGCTTTCAGGTGACCCATGTCGACGCCTCGAAACCGGCGCTCGAATGGGCGCGGCGCAACCAGGCGCTCTCTGGTCTGGAGGCGCGTCCCATCCGCTGGATCCTCGAAGACGCCCTTCTTTACTGCCAGCGCGAACAGCGTCGCGGCAGCCGCTATGAGGCCATCCTGCTCGACCCGCCCAGCTTCGGACGCGGCCCGCGCAAGCAGCTCTGGAAGGTCGAGCGCGACCTGCCTGCCCTGCTCGCCCTCTGCGGCCAGCTCCTCTCTGAGCGCCCGCTCCTCCTCCTGCTCACCTGTTACAGCGTCGAAGCCTCCGCCCTCTCCATGTGGAACCTCCTCCGCGACGTCGCCCCAAAAACCTCCGGCCAACTGACCTGCGGCGAGCTGGCCACCCCACACAGCAACCACCCACGCCTCCTCCCCCTCTCCCTCTGGGCCGCCTGGCAGCAAGACTGACCCACCTGTTTTCTGGTCGACAATAATGACGATGGTTATACGCTGGCTCAAGTATGACAGAGCATGATAAATTGGTAGCTGCGATTCGACGTGGAATGATCCGTGCCCGTGAGCAGGCGCGGCAACGCGCGATGCGGCATAATTTGAAGTTGGCCATGTGGGAAAATGGGAAAATGGTCTTGGTCGATCCGGCTGAGCTGTCGTCCAGCCCGAGTGGTGTTGAGGAGCGGCGCTAGACGGAATGGCATCTATTTTTGGGAGAACAACCCGAAGCGTGCCCTTCAATGGGCAAAGGAGCATGCCGACCCATATTCAACTTTGCGTGCGCACCCCAGAAAGTATTCGAGGCGTTTTTAGCATCCCCAGCCGCGAACTGAGATGATTTTGCAGCATCACTGAGATCCCTCGTATCAACATTGCATTGGCATTTACGAGCCGCGCTCGCCTGCCTGCTATTGGCTTCTGGCTGTCAATAAGATTGACCCCTTGGTGGGGCGTGTCGATAGTAGGCGGATGATTTTCCGATGTGCGAAGTTGGCTGGGCTGACTTGGGGGCTGTTTGCCCTTGGGTTGGTGGCCGGGGCGGTCGAGCTGCGTCATGCGGAGAATCTGGAGATTGAGGCGACGGACTATGGTTACTTTGTGAGGGTGCGGACGCCCGGTGAGAGTGCGGGCGGGGCAAGCACCTGGACTTATGCGCTGCATCGGGGCGAAGTGCCGGGGGTGGAGGCGGATTTTGCGGTGAGGATCCCGGTCGAGCGGGTGGTGACGCTTTCGACCACCTATCTGTCGCCGATTGTCGAGCTTGGGGCGCTTGATTCGATTGTTGGGGTGGCGTCGTTCAAGCACCCCTTCAATCGACAGGTGCGCGGTCGGATCGAGGCCGGGCGAGTTGGCGAGGTGGGGATGAATGCCTCGTCCAATATCGAGCGGCTGGTCGAGCTGCGTCCCGATGTGGTCTTCACCGCCGCGCCTTATGGGGCTGATCCGCTGATCCGGCAGTTGGCCAAGGTCGAGGTGACGCCCGGCGTGACGGCGGCTTATCTGGAGGGCTCGCCGCTCGCACGCGCGGAGTGGGTGAAGTTTTTTGGCGCGTTTTACGACCAGATGACGGCGGCGGTGGGCAATTTCGAGGCGGTCGAGGCGCGCTATATGGAGCTTGCCGCGCTGACCGCCGACCTGCCGCCCGCCGAGCGTCCGGTGGTGGCGACCGATGCCCCCTGGGGCGATACCTGGTGGGTGGCCGGCGGCGACAGCTACATCGCGCGGCTGATCGAGGATGCCGGCGGACGCTATCTCTGGGACGACAACGCGGAGCGGGGCGGGTCGCCGATGAGCTTCGAGCGCGCCTACCTTGGGGCGATGGAGGCCGACTTTTGGATCAATCCCGGCGCTCATGGGTCGCTGGATGCACTGATCGCCGCCGACCGTCGTTTTCGCCGACTGCCTGCCGTCGCCGAGGGGCGCGTTTATAACAATGACCGCCGCCTCAACGCGGTGGGCGGCAACGACATGTGGGAGCGCGGCATCGCCCGCCCCGACGAGGTGCTGGCCGATCTCATTGCCATTCTCCACCCCGAGCTGCTGCCGGGGCACGCGTTTATCTTCTACCAGCAACTGAAATGATCGACACGGTTGAGGGTTCGCGGCGACGCCTCTGGGGCTTTGTCGCGCTGGGGCTGTTGCTGCCGGGGACGTTTCTCGCCAGCCTGGCGCTGGGGTCGGTCGGGCTCTCGCCCGCCGAGCTGTGGGCGGCGCTGTGGGGCGAGGGCGAGGCGGTTTCGCGGATGATTTTTTGGGAAATCCGCCTGCCCAAGGCGATCACCGCCTCGCTGGCGGGCGCGGCGCTGGCGATGGCCGGCCTGCAGATGCAGACCATCTTCCGCAACCCGCTGGCCGACCCCTTCGTGCTGGGGGTCAACTCCGGGGCGAGCCTCGGGGTGGCGCTCATCGTGCTGGCGCTCGGCCCCTCGGCGCTCAGTTTTCTCGCCAGCCTCGGCGCGACGGGCAACTACGCGATCGTGCTAGCTTCGACCCTCGGGGCGGGCGGCGTGCTGGCGCTGGTCATGCTGCTGGCCACTCGCGTCGACCTGATGACCCTGCTGATCGTCGGGCTGATGATCGGCTACGCGGCCTCGGCGCTGGTCAGCATCCTGATGTTTTTCGCCATCCCCGAGCAGTTGCAGGCTTTTTTCGCCTGGACTTATGGCAACTTTGGCAACGTCACCTGGGGCGAGCTGGGTGCCTTCACCCCGGCGGTGATGGCGGGCGTCGTCATGGTGCTCTTCTCCGGCAAGGTGATGAATGCGCTGCTGCTGGGCGAGGACTACGCGCGCAGCCTCGGAGTGCGGCTGGGCTTCTGGCGTTTTTGGGTGCTGCTGAGCGCCTCGCTGCTGGCGGGCACCGTGACCGGTTTTTGCGGCCCCATCGGCTTCATCGGCGTCGCCGTGCCGCACCTCTGCCGCGCCCTGCTGGGCACCGCCGACCACCGCGTGCTCCTGCCCGCCGTCCTGCTGATGGGCGCGGTGGCCGCCCTCCTTGCCGACCTCACTTCGCAGGTGCCCGGCAGCCGACTCGTCCTGCCCCTCAACGCCATCACTGCCCTGATCGGCGCTCCGGTCGTCATCTTCTTCCTGCTCAAGCGCCGCACCCTGCAACAGAGCTTCGGAGCCTGAGGCGGCGAATAGATCGCGCGGTTGGGCTGAAAATCGGCAAAAGTGCGCTACCTTGGGCGCATGGGAGCAGGGCGGATCGAGAGCGAGCGGATACGGGAGCTGAAGGCGGAAGAGCCGCGCGACGGGCGTTACGTGCTCTATTGGATGCAGCACAGTCAGCGTGACAAATACAACCATGCGCTGGAGTTTGCCGTCGACCGCGCCGACGCGCTGGGGCTGCCGGTGGTGGTGGGTTTTGGGATCACCGACGACTACCCTGAGGCCAATCTGCGCCACATGACCTTCATGGTGGAAGGCTTGCTCGACCTGCGCGAGCGGCTGGAGGCGCGGGGCATCGCCGTTGTCGTGCGGCGCGGGCATCCGCCCGAGGTGGCGCTGGAGCTGGCTGCCGAGGCCGCCGAGCTGGTCTGCGACAGCGGCTACCTCCGGCGCATACGCGAGTGGAGGAAGCAGGTGGCCGCGGGCGCGCCCTCCCGGGTCACGCAGGCGG
>CAYQTM010000124.1:0-5795 GCA_964420355.1 uncultured Opitutales bacterium | reverse complement strand
TGCCACACGAGGCTGGGATGCGGCTGCTGCGCCAACCCCAGCGACCCAAGTGGCGTCCCTTTGTCAGCTCGATCGGCACCAATCGGGTCGATGAAAGCTGGGACTACTTTTTAAATAACAAGAACAAGGTGAGCTAGTCGCGCCGCCGTCTGGCTCAGGCGAATTCGCGGAGGCGTTCCCACATGCGGTCGAGGCTCTCGGGGAGGACGCGGGTTTTGCCGATGACAGGCATGAAGTTGGTGTCGCCCTTCCAGCGGGGCACGATGTGGAAGTGAAGGTGTTCGGGGATGCCGGCGCCGCCGGAGCTGCCGAGGTTCATTCCGATGTTGTAGCCGTCGGGGTTGAGCGCTTTTTGCAGGATTTCTTTACCGCGCTTGACGGTTTGCATCAGCTCGGCGGACTCCGCATCGTCGAGGTCGGAGATGTCGGGCACGGCGCGGTAAGGGATGGCGAGCAGGTGGCCAGCGTTGTAAGGGTAGCGGTTCATCACCAGATAGGTGCGCTCGCCGCGCCAGATCAGCAGCACCGCGCGCTCATCGGGGTGCTCGGGGATTTTAGTAAAGGGGTTGCCGTCCTCGCCGGGCAGCTTGGGGGCTTCGACATACTCCATCCGCCAGTAGGCATGCAAATGCTCCATCATGCGACCCAGCATGGCGGGGCAGTGGCGGGATTTCAGCATTTAAATGCTGTCGGGCGGCATTTTTGCTCCGCGCGCTACTCGGCTACTCGCCGTTCTGGGCGCCGAGCAAGTTGTGGAAAAAGCCTTGCTCGGCGTGCTCCAGCTCCTCGTAGCGACCCTGCTCGACGACCTCGCCCTTGCTGAGGACGATGATGCGGTCGGCCTGCTTGATCGTGCTGAGGCGGTGCGCGATGGTGATGACCGTGCGCCCGTGCGCCAGCCGCTCCAACGCCTCCTGAATGAGCCGTTCGCTCTGGTAATCGAGCGCTGAGGTCGCCTCGTCGAGGATGAGGATGCGCGGGTTGCGCAGGATGGCTCGGGCGATCGAGATGCGCTGGCGCTGGCCGCCGGAGAGGCTGACCCCGCGCTCGCCGATCACCGTGTTGAAGCCGTTGGGCAGCGCGTCGATGAACTCGATCGCGTTGGCCTGCCGCGCGGCCTCGCGCACTTCCTCTTCGCTGGCGTCCCACTTGGCAAAGCGGATGTTCTCCGTGATGCTGCCCGAGAGGAGCAGGCTTTCCTGCATGACGATGGCGCACTGCTGGCGGAACCAGCGCATATCCAGCCGCTTTTGCGGGATGCCATCGATCAGAATCTGCCCTTCCCCCGGACTATACAGCCCGAGCACCAGATTGGCGGTCGTGCTCTTGCCCGAGCCCGAGGGCCCGACGAAGGCAACGTGCTCGCCCGCCTTGATGTCGAGATTGATCCCCTTCAGCGCGTGATTGTCGGACTTGGGGTAGGAGAAGTTGACGTTGTCAAAGGTGATGCGCCCATGCAGGTTGGCGATGCGCTCCTTGCCCTCCCATTCCTCGACATAGCGGGAGTCAATGAGCTCGCGCAGACTCCAGTAGCTCTCCTTGGCCATGAAATACTGCTGGCTGAACTGGATGAACATCTGGATCGGCATCAGGATGATCGGCAGCCCGGCCAAAAAGGCAAAGAGCGTGCCGAGGGTCACCCCTTGTGTCACCACCAGCAGCGCGCCACCCGCCACCACGACCAGGCTAAGCACCTGCGTGCTGACGTGGGCAAAGGTGCCGAAGACGGCGTTGACCATGATCTGGTCGACCCGCTCGTGCATGTAGGTCTCGCTGCTGCGCTCGACGGTGTCGGTGGCCTGGCCTTCCTCGCCGTAGCCGCGCACCAGGCGGATGGCCGAGATGTATTCCTGGGCGGTGCCGGTCAGCTTCTCCTGCGCCACGCGGGTCTTCCGGTTGACGCTCTGCATGCGCTTGAAAAAGAAGATGCGGCTGAAGACGTAAAGAGGGATGATCGCGAGCACGACCAAGCTGAGCTGCCAGTTCATCAGGAAGAGGATGCTCATTACGCCCACTGCATATAAGAAGTTGGGCAGCAACTGGTTGACCATCGGCATGATGGCCGCCTCGACCTTTTGGGTGTCGAAGGCATACTTCGAGAGCAGGCGCCCGGTCTTGGTGCTGTCGAGGTAGCCAAAGTGGATGAATTGCAGCGTTTGAAAGACGCGGCTGCGCAGCTCGGCGATCATTTTCGAGACTTCGAGGGCGAACATGCGCGCCCCTTCAATCGCAAAAACGTAGTGCAGCAGGAGCAGGCCAATAATCAGCACGGCCATCGCGCCGATGCCCGGCACATTACCCGCCCGCACATACTCATCGATGATGACCTGAAAGAAGAAGGGCAGCGGCGCGACAGTGACGGTGCGCAGACAGGCCACGATCAGGCCGGGCACGAGCCGCTTCTTGTTGTCGAGCACGTAGCTAAGGATATCCTTGGCATCGGTAGGTTCGCCGTCGTCACCCATGATTGGCCTCCTCTTCGCTGGCGTCTGCGGCGGGTTCATCCTCCGCGCGCGGGTTGTCGGGTCGTCCACTGAGGGCGCTGATCACGACGTCCCAAAGGCTGCGGCGTCCCACGAGGAATTCCACCCGCAGCGTCGAATCGAGCACCAGCGGGAAGGGCGTCTCCTCGACCAGAATCTCCACTTCATAGAGCGGGCTGGTCGTGACATCGGGCAGGCGCTCGGCGATGGGTGCCACCTCGGACACCACGCCCAGAATCCGCCCCTCCAGCATCGACTGGAACACCTGGCTCTCCATCCGCACCGCCATGCCCGGCTCGATCAGGTCGAAATTCCGTTCGCCGACCAGCGCCACCACCTCGAAGGCGCTCTCGGGGTCGCTGATCTCGCAGAGGCGCTCGCCCGGCTCCACCCGCATGTTGGCATAGTCAAATTCCAAATTGTAAACGCGCCCACCCAGCGGCGCCGTCACCACAAGGTCGGCCTGATCCCGCTCCAGCAGGGCGAGCTCCTCGCGCAGCAGCGCCGCCTCCTGTCGCGCATGACGCAGTTGAGCGGCCAGTTGCTCGCGCTCGGCCTCCAGCGCCCCGCGCTCCTTCCACCCGGCCAGCACGCGCGCCTCCATCTCCTGAATCCGTGTGCGCACATACTCGATGCGCTGCTGTTGCAGGTCGAGCGAGCGCACCGCCCGCTGATTTCCCAGCTCCTCGTATTGGGTGACGATCCCGCTTTGAATCTCAGCGATCTCGCTCAGCAGCTTCAAGCGCTCGTCGGCGGTGATCAGCTCCAGGCTGCCGGGCTGGATTTCGAGGCTGGCGAGTTGCAGCTCGGCACGCTCCAGCTGCTGCTCGACCCGCCCGAGCATCCGCCGCTTTTCCAGCAGACTCAGATCCAGCTCGCGCCCGTCCATCCGCAGCAGCGGATCGCCCGCCTGCACCGCCTCGCCCTCCTCGACGAAGACCTCGGCCACCATGCCGCCGCGCGGCGAAAAAACCGGCACTTGCAGCGCCCGCGACACCGTGCCCGTCGCGGCAATTGTAAAGTCAGAACGAATGAACACCAGACCCCCAAAAACAAAAAACAGCCCAAAAATTGAGATCACCCAATTGATTCGGCTGGTTTTGCGGACGAGATCCGGAGTCGAGATATGTGGTTTCGCGGTCATAATCGCGGCAGCCGAATCCGATCCGCCGCCGCACCTTTCTCAGGCAACCCGCCCTCATCGACGGGATTTACTTTCTTAGGTCGACCCAGCGCCCCTGCTCCACAGAACAAAAAGCGCCCGCCGCCCTTTACTCCACCTATCCCATGCCTGTTGCGCGCCGATGTAAAGCCTCAATATCGACATTTTTCCGTGTTCAGATTTCCGATTCCCGAGATAGCGCTTGCGAGTTTGGGCGCTTGCAGTCAGTCTGGCGGATTAGCCACTTGATAAATGGATCAACTCGACCGCATTCGAAATTTTTGCATCATCGCCCACGTCGACCACGGGAAGACCACCCTCTCGGATCGGATTTTGGAGCGGACGGAGGCGGTGGAGAAGCGGCTGATGAAGGATCAGTTGCTCGATTCGATGGATTTGGAGCGCGAGCGCGGCATCACGATCAAGAGCCACCCGGTGTCGATGGTTTACCGTCGGCCTAACGGCGAGGAGTTCCTCTTCAACCTGATCGACACACCGGGGCACGTCGATTTTTCTTATGAGGTCTCGCGTAGTCTGGCCGCCTGCGAGGGTGCGCTGCTGTTGATCGACGCCGCGCAGGGGGTCGAGGCGCAGACGGTCGCCAATGCGCATCTTGCTACCTCGCAAGAACTTATCATCGTGCCGGTCATCAACAAGGTCGACCTGCCCAGCGCCAACATCCCGCTTTGCGAGCGCCAGCTCGAGGACATTCTGGCCATCCCCGCCGACGAGGCCATCCACGCGAGCGGCAAGGCGGGTATCGGGATCGACGAGATTCTGGAGGCGGTTGTGGAGCGCCTGAACCCGCCGCGCTGGAGCGACTACCCGTCCGCGCGCGTGCTGATTTTCGACAGCATTTACGACGCTTACAAGGGCGTTATTTGTTATGTGCGGGTGTTTTCCGGCGAGCTGCGACCCGGAACCAACGTCATTCTAATGAGCGACGGGCGCAAGACTCAGGTCAAGGAGGTCGGCATCTTCACGCCTGCCATGCGCCCGACCGAGAGCCTGAAGCCGGGGCAGACTGGCTATCTGGTGACGGCGATCAAGGACGTGTCGGAGGTCAAAATCGGCGACACCATCACGCTGGCCGACAACCCGGCCAAGGAGATGCTGCCCGGCTATAAAGAAGTGCGCCCGATGGTCTTCAGCGGTGTGTATCCCATTGATACGTCGGACTATGAGAAGCTGAAGGCCAGCATGGGGCGCCTCGCGATCAACGACTCTGCCCTGACTTTTGCCTCGGAGAACTCGGTGGCGCTCGGCTTTGCTTTCCGCTGCGGCTTCCTCGGGCTGCTCCACAGCGAACTCGTGCAGGAGCGGCTGCGGCGCGAATACGACCTCGACATCATATCCACCTACCCCAGCGTGGTTTACAAACTCAAGACGACCAATGGCGAGTGGACGGAGATCGACAATCCGGTCGAGCTGCCCGACACCAGCGAGGTCGACGAGGTGCAGGAGCCGATGATCCGCGCTCAGATTCACATTCCCAACGAATCGATCGGCGACATGCTCACCCTCGTCACCGAAAAGCGTGGCTACTGCGAACAAACCGAGACCCTCGACCAGACCCGCCTGATGCTCACCTGCAAGCTGCCCCTCAACGAAATCCTAGTCGATTTCAACGACCGGCTCAAGAGCATCACACGCGGCTACGGCTCGATGGACTACGAATTTCTCGGCTTCGAAACCGCGCCGATGGTGCGCCTCGAAATCCTCGTCAACAGCGAACCCATCGACGCCTTTTCAACCATCGTGCACCGCGACAAAGCCGAGCATCGCGGGCGCACGCTGTGCAGCAAGCTTAAGGAAATCCTGCCGCGCCAGATGTTCAAGATCGCCATTCAGGCGGCGGTCGGCGGCAAAATCGTCGCCCGTGAAACCATCTCCGCCTTCCGCAAAGACGTGACTGCCAAGTGCTACGGCGGCGACATCACCCGCAAGCGCAAACTCCTTGAGAAGCAAAAAGAAGGCAAAAAGCGCATGAAGCAAATCGGCAGCGTGTCCATTCCTCAGGAAGCCTTCATCAAAGTCCTGAAAAGCAGCTGATGGTCACCGCAGGGCAAGCCTGCTGAGAATTTGCCATGAGGAAACCGCAGAATTATGGCTGATCTGCCGGGGCTAGCGTTTGAAAAAGCCGAAGGCCG
>CAYQTM010000123.1:0-5877 GCA_964420355.1 uncultured Opitutales bacterium | reverse complement strand
GGGCGCGACGCGCCGAAGTTACAGCTGTCAGGATATGGGGCTGGGGGATCGTCGGAAGGGGGCGCCTGATTCGCCGTGGGAGCTGTTGCGCCATTTTGCAAGTGGGATGGGACGCTTGAACTGGAGCAGCCGCGAAGCTGACCGCCGCAACAAGAAGCGGAAAGAGCGGCTGGCGGCCAAGCTCAAGACCTTCTTTGGGATCGGGGGCGAGCCATTCGCCTATTGCCCTGATGATGGTGGATGGGAGGCCGTTTTCAATATCCGCTCGGATTTCTGAACTGACTGCAGTCCCAGCCTTTTGCCCTGTCGTTTGATCGCGGCGGGGCTTTTTTGTGCCCCGTGTTCGAGGCGTTTTGGGTTTGTCCTGCGACAAATCGATTTGTCTCGGAAAAGAATTTTGAAGTTTTTTCAGCAGGCGATTTCCAGTGTTTATGCGGGTTTCGGGCGATTTATCGCGCGACAAATCTGCGACAAAACGACATGTCGCCATAGGGGGGCGTGAACACGACGAACACGCAAGACCCACTGGAGCAGAAGATTGATTATCTGACGCGGAAGGTTGTCGCGCTGGCTGAGCAGGTGCAGGCGCTGCGGGATCCGGCGGTGAAGTTTACCTTCACAGTCGAGGAGCTGGCGGCGCGCTGGAGCTTGAGCGCCGAGGCGGTGCGCCGTCTGGTGCGCGACAAGCAGTTGCGTCCGCTGAGGGAGTTTCGGCCTTTTCGCTTCACGCTGAAAGAGGTGCGGGACTTCGAGGATAGCGATGCGCCGCGCCTGCGCGGGCTGGAGTCGCGGCGGAAGGGAGGCCGCAGATGAGCGGGCGCAGCGAGGAGCACCGGATTCAGGTGGCACTGTTCAAATGGGCGAAGTATGCCTCGGCGCGGCACTCGGGTTTGAAGCTGCTGTTTGCAGTGCCCAATGGCGGGGCGCGCGACGCGGTGACGGGCGCGATGCTCAAGGCCGAGGGGGTGCGTCCGGGGGTGCCGGATATGTTCCTGCCGCTGCCGGTGGGCGATTATCACGGCCTGTTCATCGAGCTGAAAACAGCGCGGGGTCGCCCCACGCCCGAGCAGCGCGAGTGGCTGATGCGGCTGCGGCATCGGGGCTATGCCGCCGTGCTCTGCCGGGGTCTGGATGCGGCCATCGAGACGATCACGCGCTACTTGAATGGCCAGCCGCTGCCCGGCTCGCCCGACGCGCAGGCGAGTGCCGAGCGCGCGAGTGTTGCCAGCAAACCTGCGTCTGGGGAGGACAGGCGCGGCTGATTTTTTCACGAAGTCATGGCTTCGCGAAAGCTCGGCTGCGCCCTGCGTGGCGGGGTGGCGAAGCCCAAAACCTAAACCTACAACGATTATGCAAAATCAACCAAACAACGCCTTGCCACTGATTCGTGGCAAGCTGCAAGAGCCTCAGCGGGTCGTGATTTACGGCCCGGAGGGGGTCGGCAAGACGAGCTTCGCGGCTCAATTCCCAGAGCCGGTGTTTCTCGATACCGAGGGCGGCACGATCCACCTCGATGTCACGCGCTTCCCCAAGCCGACCACCTGGGAGCAGGTGACGGCGCTGGTCGAACAGCTGCGCCAGAACAGCCACCCGTTCCAGACACTGGTGGTCGATACGGTCGACTGGCTGGAGCGCCTGCTGGCCGACTACGTCTGCCGCCGGGGGCAAAAGAAGGGGATCGAAGACTTCGGGTTTGGCAAGGGCTACACCTACCTGGCCGAGGAGTTTTCGGGGTTCCTCCAGAGCCTCGAAGCCCTGCGCGAGCGCGGGATGCACATCCTGATGGTGGCGCATTCGACGATCCGCAAGTTTGAGCAGCCGGACGCGAGCGGCAGTTATGACCGCTACGAACTGAAGCTGACCAAGCAGTGCGCGCCGCTGCTCAAGGAGTGGTGCGACCTGCTGCTCTTCGCCAACTACTTCACGAAGCTGACCGAACAAGACGGCAAGCAGAAGGCGGTCGGCGGGAAGGAGCGGCGGCTGCACACCACCCACTGCGCGGCCTTCGATGCGAAGAATCGGCACGGGCTGGACGAGGTGCTGCCGATGCGCTTCGAGGCCATCGCGGCGGTGATTCCGGCGGGCTTGCAGCCCTCGGCGGCGCAGTCAACTACGCAGTCGGCAGCACCGCAATCGGCAGGGCAGGGCGAGCCGGAACCGGCCACCGGGCAGCAGGTGCAGAGCCTCAAAAAGCTTTGGGAGCGGCTGGGCGCGGGTGCGGAGGAGCAGGTCAAGCTCTTCAAATGGCTCGATGCCGAGACGCTGGAGGGCGCTGAAAGCTGGGAGGATTTGAGCAAGGAGCAGGCCGCCCGCGCCATCGCCTTCATCACCAGAAAGCTGAACGAAAAGGGGGCTGCGGCATGAAGCTCTGGGAAACTTTTGTCGAACTGGAGGCAGTCTGGGCGAAGGCCGAGGCGGTGCTCAATGGCGAGGTGACCGAAGACGCCGCCGGGGTGCCGGTGGGCGCGGACGATGCCTTGGACTGGCTCGAAGACTGCCTGCGCCGCATCGAAGCCGAGCGCGATGAAAAGGCGATCCGCATCGGGTGCTTCCTCAAGTCGCTGCGCCACGAGGCGGCGGCGCTCAAGGCCGAGAAACAGCGGCTGGCCAAGCGCCAGCAAAGCTGCGAGCGCACCATCGAACGCCTGACCGGCTACCTCGAACAGTTCCTGCCCGAGGGCACGAAGATCAAGGATCCGCGCTGCGTGATCAGTTGGCGGAAGTCCGAGGCGGTGGCCTGCCGGGTCGCGCCGGAACAGCTCCAACCAGACTACCAGCGGGTGCGGGTCGAAGCCGACCTCGCAGCGATCAAGGCCGCCCTCAAGTCCGGCGAGAAAGTGGCGGGCGCAGAACTTCAAACCAAGCAAAACATTCAGATTAAATAACGATGAAATACATATCTCAAGATGCAGACGACTTCCCGCGCTTCGTCGAGCCGGGCGACTATCTGGTCACGGTGGTCGAGGCGACCGAGACCTTCTCGAAGGCGGGCGACGAGATGATCAAACTCAAGCTCGAAGTCGAGGGGCACAGGGTGCATCTCTTCGACTATCTCGTCGCGACCGAGTCGAGCTTTTGGAAGATCGACACCTTCCGCAAAGCCATCGGCGAGCGAGTGGTCGAGGGTCAGGAAGTCGAGATGAACGCCAGCGACCTCGAAGGCCGACAGGGCTACGCGCGGCTCAAGGTCGAGGAGTATCAGGGCAAGCAGAACAACAAAGTCGACATCTGGCTGACCGACGGCAAACCCGCCGCCGCGCCCTCGCAGCCGCAGTCCGCTGCCGCGCCCAAGCAGGAGGAGGTGAGCGATGAGCCGTTTTGACCTCAGACCTTACCAACAAGAGTTCTTGCAGGCGGTGCGTCGCGATTTTCGCGAGCACCAGCACCTGCTGGGCGTCGCAGCGACCGGCTGCCACGCCCGAGGGACTCCAATCCTGATGAGCGATGGCTCCACCAAGAACGTCGAAGACATCGCAGTCGGAGATCAACTGATGGGGCCGGACAGTCGCCCTCGCCAGGTGCTTCGGCTCATCCGCGGCAGCGGGAGGCTGTGGCGCATTATTCCAACCAAAGGCGAGCCGTTTGTCATCAATGAAGACCACATCCTGACGCTGGTGCGAACCAACGATGGCATGGAAGCCAGGCAGCACCTGTCCGGCTATATCAAGGACGTGTGCTTCCGTGACTGGCTGGGCTGGAATAAAACGCAGAAGCACTTGTATAAGCTTTTTCGCGTGCCGGTGACCTTTCACGGCACGACCAATCAGAGCATCGACCCCTACTTTCTGGGCATTCTGCTGGGAGATGGCTGCCTCAAGAGACAAATCAGCGTTACAAAGCCGGATCCCGAAATCCTCAAAGTCTGCGAGGCTCAGGCCAAACTCGAAGGCGGTTCAATCCGAGTGCAGTCTGCTCCGGGTCGCTGCCCGACCTACTTTTTCCGCCATGCGCCCAAGCTGAAGCAAAAATTGATTCGGAAGGGACTCTACGGAATTGGATCGGCGGAAAAGTTCATTCCGCAGGAGTATAAGACAGGGCGGAAGAATGATCGTCTGGAACTGCTGGCAGGGCTGCTGGACACCGATGGGCATTACTGTGGCAAGCAATACGATTACATCAGTAAATCGAAGCGTTTGTCCAACGACCTCGCCTTCGTGGCGCGTAGCCTCGGCTTGGCGGCCTATGTCAGCGAGTGTGAAAAGGGCTGCCAGAATGGATTTGTGGGCACTTACTGGAGGGTCAGTATTTCAGGGGATCTCCACCGGATTCCATGTCGAATTCCACGCAGACAGGCGTCCACGCGAAAACAGATAAAAGACGTCCTGCGAACGGGTCTGCGTGCTGAACCCATCGGCGAGGGTGAGTTCTTTGGCTTCACACTCAATGACGACGGTCGCTATCTGTTGGGAGACTTTACCGTCACGCATAATAGCGGGAAGACCATCCTGGCGTCCGAGTTGATGCGCGGATGGCCGGGCAACTGCCTTTTTCTGGCGGATGCGCAGGAGCTGGTGCGGCAAAATGCCGACAAGTATCTGAGCTATGCCGGAGAGTTTGCGGGCGTCGAGATGGGCGACTCGCAGGCGCAGCCGGGCGACCGGGTGGTGATTGCGACGACCCAGAGCATCTGCCGGCGGCTCGATAAATGGCCGCGCGATTACTTCAGTCTCATCGTGGTAGATGAATGCCACCGCAACACAATTGGCGCGATGGCGGCGCAGGTGCTCCTGCATTTTGAGTCGGCCAAGGTGCTGGGCGTGACCGCCACGCCGTTTCGTTCGGATCGGCGGCAGCTCGGGAGTTTTTACGAGAAGATTTCGGTCGAGATCGGGCTTCCGCGGCTGATCCGTGAGGGCTGGCTGTCGCGGATTGTGATCAAGAGCGTGCCGCTGCCGGTGGATCTTTCGGCGGTTCGGACGAGGGGCGGCGACTACGACGAGGGCGATCTGGGCGATGCGATTGTGCCGCACCTGCGGCAGGCCGCGCGGCTGATCGCCGAGCACGCCGCCGGGCGCAAAACCGTGGCGTTTTTGCCGCTGATCGCAACCAGCAAGGCCTTCGTCGAGGCCTGCCGCGAGGTGGGGATTCGGGCGGTGCATGTCGAGGGAAAAGAGCGCGAGGGGCTGCGTGCTTACGAGCGCGGCGAGTTCGATCTGGTCTCGAATGCCTCGCTTTTGAGCACGGGCTGGGATCACCCGGCGACCGATTGCGTCTTCATTTTGCGCCCGACCAAGAGCCTTTCGCTCTTCCAGCAGATGGTCGGGCGCGGCACGCGGATCGCCGAGGGCAAGGAGAATCTGCTGCTCCTCGACCCGCTGTTTTTGACCGACGACCACACGCTGATCAAGCCGGCGCGGTTGCTCGCGCACTCGGCGGACGAGGCCGAGGAACTGAGCGACGCGCTGGCGGGCGGCGACGAGGTCGACCTGCTCGATGCCGAGGAGGAGGTCGCGGAGGAGCGCAAGTCGCGCCTCGCGGAGCGACTCCTGAGGGCGGCAAAGCGCAAGGCGCGCACCATCGATGCCATCGAGTTTTGCCTGAGCCTGAGCGCCGTCGAGGTGGCCGACTACGAGCCGGAGCTGTCTTGGGAAGGCAAGCCGCCGAGCGACCGCCAACTCGAAGCGCTGGCGCGGGCGGGTTTTGACACTGACTGCGTGACCTGCCGTGGCCATGCCTCGAAGATCCTCGATCTGCTCTTCACCCGGCGCGAGCACGGCCTCGCCACGCCCAAGCAGCTCAACTGGCTGCGCCGCCTCGGCCATCCGCAGCCCGAACTCGCCACCTTCGAAGAGGCGCAGGCCTTCCTCGACGAACACTTTAGCAGGAGGGCAGGGTGATGCCACTGCGTTATAAATCGAAGGGTTTGCCGGAGGTGCC
>CAYQTM010000122.1:0-5880 GCA_964420355.1 uncultured Opitutales bacterium | reverse complement strand
GGGCCCTGGTGATCGTGTCGCGCCGGCGGCTGATGGGCGATTGCTCGGTGGCGATCTTCGCCTGATGCCATTCGCGCACCTCGCTCTGGCGGTTGTCCCAGGATTCGATGGTCAGTTCTCTGCCCGCCAGCGCCTCGGTTCGCATCGCTTCAAGGTGCTCGAAACCGGCCTCGGACTCGGGCAGGTCGGGAGCGGCGAGGACGCTTTGGGCTTCGGCGAGGCGCTTTTGATCCTGGTCGATGCGTTCGTTGGTGCGCGCCAGCTCGTCTTTCTTTTTGTCGAGCTTTTCCTCGGTCTGAACGTGCTGGGCTTCGGCTTGCTTGAGGTCGGCGCGCAACTGGCGTAGAATATCGGAGGAAGATTCGAGGCGCTGCTGCTCGGATTCCAGCGCTTGAATTGCCTTAGCGAGGCTTCCCCAGTCCAGCTCTGCGAAATCGCGCGTTTCCTCCAGCTTCGAGAGGATGTCGGAGCGCTCGCTCAGTTGGCGCTGGGCTTGCTGAATCTTCGATATTTCGCTGGCGATAGCGGCGACCATTGTCTCCAGTTGCTGCTTCTGCTTCTCCAGCTCGGCGATCTTGGCTTCGTTCGACCAGCCGAGGATGTAGCGCCGCCGGTCGTCCAAGCGGTGGCGGTCGTCTTTTTCGTGACGCTGGCCGCCGGATTTGGTCTGGCCAGACTGGGTGATCGCCTCGCTTTCGCGGCGAAACTGTTCCTGACTGGTGCAGCAGGCGTAATTGAAGCGGTGCGCCAGCTCGTTTTCCAGCCACGCGTAATAGGGCGAGTCGGCCTTGATCGCAAGCTTGTGCACCAGCGAATGCGGATGGAGAGCCGGCGCGGTGTGCTGGGTCTTGGGGCGCACGCGGTAGTAAACCAGCCGACCCCGCAGATGGGTGCGATCAACCCAGGCCGCGACCGTGGCGTAGCGGTCATCCGGCACGATCAGCGACAGCCCAAAGTTGCGCAGGACGCGCTCGGCCGCGCCTTCCCATGCGCGCTCAGACTCGCGCACTTGCAGCAGCTCGCCGACGAAGGGCAGGGCGGCGGGATCCAGCCCTTCCTCCTCGCAGAGCAAGGTGCGGATGTCGATCTGCTTGCGGTCGATGTTACTGCGTCGCGATTTCAGGCTTTCCAGCTCATCCTCCAGCTCGCTGTGCTCCACGCGCCGGTCGCGCAGGTCGACACTCTTCTCGGTCAGGAGGTTTTGCAGGCGCGCGGATTCGGCATCGAGGGATTCGCGGTGTTCGGCGATACGCTGCCGGCGCTCATGAAAAGCCGTCAGGTCGCGGGCGGGTTGTTCGCCCAGCTTGGCCAGCAGCTCGGCGTAGCGATCCGCGTTGGCCTTCCGGCGATCCCGCTCTTTGGACTGGCTGGCGATCTGATGGGTCAGCTCGTCCAGACGCTCCCCGCCGTTGGCCGCAATCGCCTTCTTGATGTCCTGCTCCTTCTGTGCCGCCGCCGCTTTTTCACCCTTCAGGGACTCGATGACTGCGCTCAATTTATCGCGCTCGCCCGAAAGCCGCGCGAGGCGTTGCTCCAGCAGCCCGATTTTGAGCCGGGCAAAGTGTGCCTTGAGGCCATCGCGGCAGCTCAGCAGCTTGGCCACCGTCGCGCTGACCTCCGCATAGCACTGGCAATCCTGCACCAGCGGCTGGAGCAGCTCGACCTGCTGCTTGGCGCGCAATACGGCCTCGTGCGCCCGCGTCAGGTCGTCGAAGTGGTGAATCAGCGCCTGAATGCGCGCCTCGACCTCGAAGGGCTCCAGCATGTGCTGGCGAACGAAGTCCGTCAGGTTACCGACCGACTTCATTGAAACCGTCTGATGGAATAGCTCCAGCGCCTGCTCGTTCTCAATGCCAAAACGCCGCCGAAACCAGGCACCATAGGGCGGGTAGGAGTCGAACAGCTCGATCCCCGATTCGCGCAGCCGGCGCTTCAGATTGCGGATGTCGGTGCCAAAACCCGAAAAATCTTCGGCGATCGACAGCGCCCGCTCGGCTCCGACAAAGAAACGGGCGGGCTGCCCCTGCGTCTCGCCCGTCCAGTAGAAGACCTGCGCGAGCGTCACGGTCTGTTCGAAGCCGCTGTTCTGAAACACGCCCAGAATCACCGAATACTGGTTGTGATCGCGCAGGCTCACCGACTTGCCGCCGCCGCTGATCTCGTTGCGCTCGGACTTATAAGCGCCCAGCACGTAACTGCGCAGGGTGCGCTCCTTGTGTTCAGCGCCCGCCGCCTTGTTATAGGCCACCTTCTGGGCGGGCACCAGCAGGGTGGTGACCGCGTCGACCAATGTCGATTTACCCGAGCCGATATCGCCGGTCAGCAGACAGTTGCGGCTGTGCAGCCCGAGCGAGAAAACCTGCTTGTCGAAGGTGCCCCAGTTGTAAACCTCCAGGCGCTGCAGGCGGAAGCCGGTCTGGCTGTCGTCGCTGGCGAATTCCAGCTCCAGCATGTGCGGTTCGTCAGGCATCGGTGGACTCCTCCTGCCCGGCAGCGTGGTTGGCGTATTCCTGCAGGCGCGCATCGAATTCCGCCAGCCACTGGGCGTCGACAAAGGCCTTGAGGATGCGCATCACTTCATACTCTGGCTCCTGCTGCGCGCTGCTCTGCTTGAGTTTGCGGACGAAGCCCAGCTCGATCACCTTACTGATGTGCCCCTCGATCTGATCGAGGATGCGCGCTTCGTTGCTGCTTTCGGCCAAAAACACGCGCATCAGGCTGGCGATCTCGCTGCGGGTCAGCACCAACCGCGTCGACTCGCCGCTGGAGTCCGCCTCCGCCATCCGCTTGCGCAGTAAGGCCAGCAACAGGCTCACCGGGAAAGACAGCCGTCGCCGCGCAATCAACCGGGGCAGCGGTTTCGCGCCCGACTCCTCCGCATCGTCGCTCTCCTCGCGCGAGCGCAGAAAGGCGTAGCCCTCTGCCTCATCCAGAATCAGTTCGAGTCCGATGACCTGAAAATACCCCCGCACTCGCCCCTGCAGTCGCAGCAGATCGCTCCACAACGCCGCGTCCCGCTCCTGATAGAGAACGCCCTTGAGCAGATGGATCACCACCGGCGACAGCTCCGGCGGCGACGCCTCGGTAGGGATGTCGGACTCAGCCATGCGCATCCTTTACAAAAATCATCAGCGGAATGCGAACGCGTTTTAATCGCCGCGCACCGTCTTTCGCCTGTGTCCACCACTCAATGGTCTCGGTTTCCGTGTCATCCACGTGAGCCGCCATCTCCACAGTGCCCATATGAAAATAAGTCACCAGCTCGGCCAGTCCCTGCTCAATCGGGTGCTCCAAGGCCAGCTCCCGCAGCGACACCTGCGACCGGGTCTGGAGCGATTGACGAATGTTTTGCTGCAGACGTGCTTTATTGACCACAAACTGCTGAAACAGCGCGCTCGGGTCGATCTCCTCCGATGCCAGCTCCAGCTTATCAGAGTTGATAACTGGCTTGACTCTCGGCTTGAACATCGGGCGCTCCATCGGTAGATCGAGCGAGGCCGCACTGTCCGCAATATCTGTGAAGTCGCCCCTGAGCGGCGTCTCCCGCAGCTTGAGCGCCTTGGATTCGACCGAACGCAGCAGCTCCATGATCCGGCGATTTTCGAGCCAGGCCTGATCGTCCAAAAAACGACGCAACTGGCTGCTCAGCTCCGCCACCGTGCGCTGCGTGTGCTCCCCGGCCTCCAGCCAGTCGTAGTGCAGACGCCCCGTGCGCGGATCCGGCTCCATCGCGTGAATGGCCGGCAGATCCAGCAGCTTTTCGAGCCGCTCGCTCAGTTCCTCCTGACGCGCCTGCGACATCAAAAAATCCCAAAACGCACGAAAGCTCCGACCCTGATCGGAGTCTGCAATGGCGTCGCGCTCGCTGATAATCTGCTCAAGCAGCGCCCCCTTGCTGCCCTCCCAGCGCGCAATCTGCTCCCGAACCCGACGATCCAGCGTGCGAAAGTTTTGCTCGACCTGCCGAAAGTCGCTCAGCAGCTCGCGGGCGATCTGGACAAACTGCTGAAACCGGTCTTTCAGCGCCGTCTCCTCCAGCAAAGGCACCTCGCCATCGACAATACGCGCAATCTCGGCATCGATCGCCGCGCGGCGTTTCTGGAGTTCCGCGATGCGCACCTCGGGATCGGTCTCCGTGCCCTCGCTCATTTCCCGCAGCAGCGCAAACAGCGTCATCAGCCGCGACTCCGTGCCCACGAAACTCCGCTCCGTCAGCGCCCCGAGCCAGGCAATCGCCTTCTCCGTCGCGGGCGTCAGGTCAAACTGCGGCTCATCTGTCCCCGAAGTGTAGAACTTGCGCAACCATGCCTTGTCCGAGCCAGCCCAGTCATTGAGATATTCGAGGGCTGACTTTGGAAACGCCGCCAAACCCTCCCGTTCGCGCAACGCAAACAGCGCATCCTCCAGCTTCTCCGCCAACTCCGCCTGCGAAATAAAACGCCGATTCGGCGCAATAAACACCTGCTCAAAAAAACTCGCCATCAACGCTGCATGATCCGAGCACAGAAACCGCCAGGCCGGATGCCGCCGCCGCAAATCTTCGAGCAACTGATATTCAAGAGCCATAGTCGTCCCCATCCCGCACCGCAGCCACCCACATCACATAACAACAGCAACCGCGATACCCAGCATCTTGGCGATACGAGCCGTTTTGTCCACACCATGCTGCACACGCCCACCGAAGCGGCAAAGCCCTTCCTCGACGAACACTTCAACAGGAGGGCAGGGCGATGTCAGGACACTCGTTCCAGCTTTTTGGCCACCCAGGCGTTCAGGCTCGATCCGCTGTTGGCTGCTTCTGCCGCAAGCTTACGGTGAAGCTCCGGCGAGACTCGCAGCATGAATTTGCCACTGTAGGGCTTGTCCGGTGCCTCGCCACGTTCCGCGCAGAACTCAAGATAATCGTCCACCGAATCGCGGAAAGCCTGCACCACCTCCTCGACTGTCTCGCCCTGAAAGGTCACGACATCGCGCAGGTGCAACACCTCTCCATAGAGGACTCCCTCATCCGCATCGAAGCGAACGGTTCCTTGATAGCCTTTGTGTTCGAGCAATTCGTTCATGGTTTCACTCCTGCTGTGGTTAGAAATTTTCGGACGGAGGCGACGGCTCCTTTAGTGGTCACGCGTTCGGGATGGGGTCGGTGGAAGACGGCGCGCACGCCATTGAGCGCGATGCGCACCCGGCTTCCCCGGCCTTCGCTGATGTCTGCGCCCAGCGCAAGTATGAGATTCTCGATGTCATTCCAAAGGATGTCACTGGGTTCGGGCTTGGTGAAAACGGACTCCAGAGTGCGTCGCTGCTTTTTGTTCACTCATATAAAGATACTAAAAAACGGTATCAAATCAAGGAGAATCGATAATCATGCGACTGCGTTATAAATCGAAGGGTATGCCGGAGGTGCCGACGGATTTTCGGGAGGTGGCCGAGGCGGTCGTGGGTGCTGGTCCAGCGCCATCAGGGAATCCGGCGCCATAATTTATGACCCAGAAACCAGAACTTGGCGTGGTTGCTTTTTTGAAGAAAATAACGATGAAGAGGAGAGTGGCTGTCAAAATTCGCCGTCAAAATCCTTTTCTTTTTCACACCCTGCTGCCGTCACATGGTGATTACCATGCGAGGCAGCGCGCAGGTGACGCCGCCTACGAAAAAGCCTACGCGGACTGGGTCGCGAAACTGAGTCCACGTCAGCGCAGGAAGCTGGCGGACTGCGGCGTCGAAAAACCGCAGCGCCCCAGCTATCGCACGCAGAAGCCCGATCACGAGGCCGTGGTGGCGAACCTGAGCGCAGCAGCGGTGGCCGTGGCGGTGGTGACGGACTGGCTGCGGTGTCGAAGCGCTGCGTCGAGATCAGCAATGCGCTCAATCTGCCGCCCTCGC
>CAYQTM010000121.1:0-5883 GCA_964420355.1 uncultured Opitutales bacterium | reverse complement strand
CTCGAAGGCGACCGGCTTCCCCATCGCCAAGATCGCCGCCAAGCTGGCGGTGGGCTATGCGCTGGACGAGCTGCGCAACGACATCACGCGCGAGACCCCGGCCAGCTTCGAGCCGACCATCGACTACGTGGTGACCAAGATCCCGCGCTTCACTTTCGAGAAGTTCCCGGAGACCGATTCCAGCCTGACCAGCTCGATGAAGGCGGTGGGCGAGGCGATGGCGATTGGCCGCACCTTTAAGGAGAGCTTTCAGAAGGCGCTGCGCTCGCTGGAGATTCGCGCCTATGGGTTTGGCGCGGGCGGCAAGTTTGGCGGGCGCGAGGTGACCGACCGGCAGGAGATCAAGGAAGGGCTGGCGCGCGCCAGCGCCGAGCGCGTGTTCTACCTGCGCTATGCGTTTTTGGCGGGCTTCAGCATCGAGGAGATTCACGAGCTGAGCGGGATCGACCCGTGGTTTTTGCACCAGCTTCGGCAGATCACCGAGATGGAGCAGAAGCTGGAGGCGCTGCGGCTGAAGGATGTCGACGAGCCAACCCTGCGCCACGCCAAGGAATACGGATTTTCCGATGTGCAACTGGCGCACCTGCTCAAGACCAGCCGCGAAAAGATCAAGGCGCTGCGGGTCGAGATGGGCGTGCAAACCACCTACCGTCTGGTCGACACCTGCGCCGCGGAATTCGAAGCCTACACGCCCTACTATTATAGCAGCTATGGCGACGAAAACGAGATCGTGCCCAGCGAGCGCCAGAAGATCATGATTCTCGGCGGCGGCCCCAACCGGATCGGCCAGGGGATCGAGTTCGACTACTGCTGCGTTCACGCCAGCTTTGCCCTGCGGGAGGATGATTACGAGACGGTTATGGTCAACTCCAACCCCGAGACCGTCTCGACCGACTACGACACCTCCGACCGCCTTTACTTCGAGCCGCTCACGCTCGAGGATGTGCTCGAAATCTACCATCAGGAGAACTGCGCCGGCGCCATCGTCCAGTTCGGCGGGCAGACCCCGCTCAATCTGGCGACCGAGCTGGAGCGCTCGGGCGTCAATATTATCGGCACCTCGCCCGATATGATCGATCTGGCCGAAGACCGCGAGCGCTTCAAGGCCGTGCTCGACAAGATCGGCCTCAAGCAGCCCGACAACCGCATCGCCGTCTCGCCCGAGCAGGCCTACGAGATGGCTGGCGAGCTGGGCTTCCCCATCCTCCTGCGCCCCAGCTTTGTGCTCGGCGGACGCGGCATGTTCATCGTCTATGACATGGAGGAGCTGAAGAAGGTGATCCGTGAGGTCTTCGACGTGGCACCCGGCAAGCCCGTGCTGCTCGACAAGTTCCTTGAAGACGCCATCGAGCTGGATGTCGACTGCATCGCCGACGGCGAGCAGGCGGTGATCGGCGGGATGCTGGAGCACATCGAGTTTGCGGGCGTCCACAGCGGCGACGCCGCGATGGTGATGCCGCCGCACACGCTCAGCAAGGAGATGCTGGACGAGGTGCGCGAGGCCACCCAAAAATTCGCCAAAGAGCTGGGCGTGGTCGGCCTGATGAACGTGCAGTATGCGATCAAGGACGGCGAGTTGTTTGTCATCGAGGTCAACCCGCGCGCCTCGCGCACCGTGCCCTTCGTCTCGAAGGTGATCGGCGTGCCGCTGGCCAAGCTGGCGGCAAAGATCATGGCCGGGCAAAAGCTGAAGGATCTCGGCTTTACCGAGGAAATCGTGCCGCCCTACAAGGCGGTGAAAGAGTCGGTCTTCCCCTTCAGCCGCTTCCCTGGCGCGCCCATTGTGCTCACCCCCGAGATGCGCTCGACCGGCGAGGTCATGGGGCTGGACTTCGACCTCGGGATGGCCTTCGCCAAGGCGCAGATGGCCGCCATGCCCGGCCTGCCCACCGAGGGCGATGTCTTCATCTCGGTCAAGGACAGCGACAAGCCCCGCGCGGTCAACATCGCCCGGCGGCTCGCGCGGCTCGGCTTCGGCATTGTGGCCACCGCCGGCACCGGCGACACCCTGCGCGAGAACGGCGTCGAGGTGAAAAACACCTACCGCCTGAGCGAAGGCCGCCCCAACGTCCTTGACCTCATCAAGGCCAACAAGCTGGCCATGATCATCAACACCCCGCTCGGCACCATCCCGCGCCTCAACGAGAACATCATCCGCCAGGAAGCGGTCAAACGCGGCATGAGCATCTTCACCACCATCTCCGGTGCCGAAGCCGCCGTCGAAGGCATCGAAAGCCTCAACGAAAGACCGCTCGAAGTCCGCAGCCTTCAGGAATACTCCAAATCCATCGGCGCTTCATAAGAACTCGCTGCGGCTCGATTAGCCAACGCGGATCAGCTTACCCGCCTCCACTTGGCCGAGCGCCTCCGCCAGCCAAGGCACCAGCGGCTTCAAATCTTCCAGCCGATTCGAGCGGCAGGTCACCGCTACAATTGCGAGATTCAGCCCTTTGTAATTTTGCTCGAAGGGCAGTCCACGATCTGGGGTGATGAAGGCATCGAACTTCTCGGCAGCCAGCCGCAGTAAATCGCCATTTTTGATGCCGCTCCATCCACACGCTTGCACCGTGAGGACCTCATGGCCTTCAATCAGTTTGGCCAAACGACGCGGCAGGCACTCATCCAGCAAAACCTTCATCCGACCGGCTCCGCCAACAACGCCTGACGAGACTGCTCCAGCACAACCACCGCCTGCTCGCGGGTTACGCTTGGAAAATCCTCAAGAAAATCATTCAGAGGATCGCCTGCTTCCAGATAATCAAAAAGATTCTTCACCGGCACCCGCGTCCCGCTGAAGCAAGGCAGCCCACCCATGATCTCCGGGTCTTTAGCGATAACGTTCATGCCATTACGATAGCTTTGTGCCCAGTATGGGTCAAATGTTTGCAGCATGTTGGTGGCTGGATCGGTCAGATGCTGTAGATGGCGGCGATCCAGTCGATGAGGGCGTTGACGGCGACAATGAGGGTGATGGCGGTGACGACGGCGGAGGTGGTGGCCTGGCCAACGGCGTCGGCGGTCTTGCCGCACTGGAGGCCGCGGATGCAGCCCGAGACGGCGATGATGATGCCAAAGATCAGCCCTTTGAAGAGGCCGAGCCAGAGGTCGATGGGCGAGACCGCTTCGAGGAGGCCGCGGTTGAACATGGGGAGCGCCATGTCGAGCATGCTGGCCGAGACGATGTAGCCGCCGAGGATGCCGACGACGTTGGCGTAGATGACCAGCAGCGGCATCATCAGCACAAGGGCGCTGAGGCGCGGGAGCACCAGATATTCGACCTCGTCGATGGCGAGCACCTTGAGGGCGTCGATTTCCTCGGTGACTTTCATGCTGCCGATCTGCGCCGCGAAAGCCGCGCCGAGTCGCCCCGAAAGGATGACGCCAGTCATCACCGCCGCCATCTCGCGCAGCATCCCGTAGCCGACCAGATAGGAGACGTAATAGGTCGCTCCGAAGCGCTGGAGCACCACAGCACCGAGGAAGGCGATGATCGCGCCGATCAAAAAGCTAATTAGCGTAACGATGGGCAGCGAGCGCACGCCCACGTTTTCCAGCACGGCTAAGAACTCGCGGCGACGCACCCGCGCCCGTCCGCGCGCCAGCGCCAGCAGCGCCACCGAGACCCGCCCAATGAACTCGAACCAGCCATCGATGTCATCGCGCACCCGTAGGCTGCGTTGGCCGACCCGCTCGAAGAAGCCACTGAGGCCGCTGCGCTCGGGCGAGCGCTCGGCATCGGGCTTTTCCGGCACCGCCGAGGCCAGCCGCACGAGGCGGCGCAGTCCCTCTGGCAGCGACTCCAGATCGACTTGGGCATCGACCTCGTCCGCCCAGCGGCAGGCAGTCAGCACAGCGGGCAGGATGGCGCTATCCCAGTCGCTGACCTGCGCGAGATCGAAGCGCAACCGCTCAGGGCGCTGCTCCTCGAGCGCCTCGGTGAGTGCGTCAGTCGAGGGGCACCGCCCTTGCTGCACCCGCCAGATGCCCCGCAACTGCAGGATCGCCTCGCCCGCAGCCTCACCCGAGACGAGCTCAAACTCCGGCGCGTGCTCAACAGTGCTGGATGATACCATAACGTCAGGAGAATCGAATTAACGCAGAGGCGCAGAGGCGCGAAGACGCAGAGGAATGCCGAAGGGGTTGAATTTTGAAACTACGAATCTCACCAATCGACACGAATCTTGCGCTTGAACATGGGGCGATTCATTTGCTTCCCTTTAATTATGATATGAGATGCGTTCCAGAAATTGCGATGGGGTTGATCTTTTATCAAAATCGGTCGAATTCAGCGCGGATCGAACGGAGGTCAACGGCATGATCCTTCCACATCCCTTTAGCTTTGCGTAGTTTAGCGCGCCGCGTCGCTTCAGTGCTCGTATTACTGTTTTTGCTCATATCTCCGCTCCTCCGATTCTCTGCGTGAGAATAAAAAGCGTGCCCGTTGTTTCAACGCCGGAAGCCTCGGGTGGGACGGGGGCTGCGGGTGATGGGTTCGCGTTCGGGTTGAGGCTCCATCTTGCGTGGCTCGGTCGTTTCGGAGCTGGGTTGAGTCTCGACTGCGGGTTCAATGAGGGGGACTTTGGGACGCTGGGGGATTTCGTCGTCCTCCCAGTCGAGGTAGGGAAAGCGTTTTTGGGGTGCCTGAGGCCCCTCGAAGTAGCCCTTATCGAGGAAGAATTCGAGGTCGTCGCGGATCATGCTGCGGTCGCGGTATTCCTCGGCGCGCTCGGCGGCTTCCTCGGTGCTGCGCATGACCATGGGCTTGAGGAAGATGATCAGCTCGCGCACGTTGTCGTCGTAGCTGTCGGCGGTGAAAAGCCAGTCGCCCAGAATCGGAATCCCGCCAAAGAAGGCCATCTTGCCCTTGGAGCGGCTGTCGTTGACCTCTTGAAGGCCGCCGAGGATGACCACCTGCCCATCGCG
Organism: uncultured Opitutales bacterium; assembly: GCA_964420355.1. Classification (GTDB taxonomy): domain Bacteria; phylum Verrucomicrobiota; class Verrucomicrobiia; order Opitutales; family JABSRG01; genus CAYQTM01. Next base: position 960 of record CAYQTM010000121.1, on the reverse strand, counting down.
GACGCTGACCACCGAGGTGGCCTCGCGCTTGCCGATGATGGGCTGCTGGTTGCCGTCGACCGCGACTGTGCCGGTGACGTTTTCGACCACTTGCGTGATCACCATCTGAATCACTCCGTTCGACCCGATGCGCGGTGTCACTGAAAGCTGGATACCGATGTCGCGGAACTGCACCTGACTGCGGGTGGCGGTGCCGGTGGTGTCGGTGACCGTGCTGGTGATGATGGGGCGCGATTCCGAGACGTTGATCTTCCCCTCCTCGTTGTGGGTGGTGACGATGGTGGGGGTTGAGAGCACCTGCACGCGGTCGTTGCGCCTGGCGGTGTCGAAGACCAGCCCGAGGTCGAAGTTGGTGATGGCACCCTCGACGTCCGACACATCGGACGCGCTCGCACCAAAGGTCTGGCCGAGGCGGCTGCTGGAGGTGCCTTCGATCCCGAGGTCACCCGTGATGATGCCGTTAGCCTTGTTGAGGCTGAGGTCGAAGGCCTCGATGCCGCGCGCCTGATCCTTGCGCAGGGAGACCTCGGCGATAATGACTTCGATGCGTACCTGATCGAGCAGCACGTCGAGTTCGTCGAGCAGCTTGGAAATGTAATCGATGTCGCTGGCCGTGCCGTAGGCGACGATGGCGTTGCTGCGCTCGTCGGCAAAGACTCCGACAAACTCGCTGAACTGGGCATTGCCCGGCCCTTCGCCTGCTGCGGCAGCGGCCGCAGCGGCTGCTGCGCGCGCCTGCGCCTGAGGCTGTGGCTGACCCTCCTGCTGGTTTTGCGCGCGGTTGACCCCGCCCTCGCGGCGTGCCTGTTCGAGAATCTGGCGCTGGCCGGTGATGACCTGCTGGAGGATGTTGGCGATTTCGGTGGCCTCGGCGTGCTTGATGCTGAAGACCTCGGTGCGGGTGAGGGGCTCGATGTCCTTGTCCAGCTCGGCGATGATTTGCTCCAGCAGCGGGACGTT
>CAYQTM010000120.1:0-5893 GCA_964420355.1 uncultured Opitutales bacterium | reverse complement strand
GGGGCGCGGACGATGCGCAGGGCGATTTCGACGCGGTTGGCGATGAGGATTTTACGGATCATCCGGCGAGTCTCAGGCTTTCTCGATCGTGAAGAGGGGCTGTCCGTATTCAACCGGCTCGCCGTTTTCGACCAGCACTTCGAGGATCTTCCCCGAGCATTCGGCCTGAATTTCGTTCATGACCTTCATCGCTTCGATGATGCACACCACCGTGTCGCCGGTGACCTTGCTGCCATTCTCGACAAAGGGCGGGCTGTCGGGGTTGGGCGCACGATAAAAAGTGCCGACCATGGGCGACTTGATGACGAGGCCTCCATCGTCGGGCGCGGCGGTGGCAGTGGCCGAGGCCGCAACCGCCTCGGGAGCCGCCGCGATCGCTGGAGCCGCCGCCATCATTGGTGCCCGCCCGTCACTGCGCACAATCCGCAGCTTGAGTTCCTTCTCTTCGATTTCAAATTCCGTCAAATCGGAATCCGTCATCAAATCGACGATTTCTTTAATTTTTTTGAGATCCAAAGTGAGCGAGGGTTCGGGTTATCAAGTGGCCGAAGCCGTGGGTTTTTCAACAGTAGCCACAGTTGAACAGTTTCCCGCTCCCCGCGCAAGCTTTTCGCGAACCCCAGCAGCGTTGCGCTTTAGACACCCAGCCTACTGTCCAAAGAGGCGCAGCGCGGCTTTTGCGGCGAGGCTTTTGGCGATTTCCATCCTCTGCGCTTTTCCCTGACGCGGGTCGTGGTCAGGGTAAGGCCACTGCGTCACGTTGGCGTGGCGGGGCGGTGGTTCCGCTGCAAGGACAGCCAGACCTTCGGCGCGATAATCCGCGGCCTGCAGCATGGCGGCTCCGTAAACCTTGGGCAGTTGCGCACGCCCGATTGCTTCCAAGTCCGCCAGCGGGTCGCCATCATGCCGAGTGACTGATAGATCCTTTGTCTTGTTGGAAGGGAGCAGGGCGCTCTTTCTGACCGAGGTCAAATTGAATTCGGAACTGGTGACGAGGAAGTGAGCGAGCACTTCGGTGTCGCCAACCGTTTCAGGCAACCCGGAGTCCAGACCCATCGCTCGCAAGCTTGTAGATTTCGTCGATCACGCGCTGCGGAATCATTCCGCCCACCATTGAGGCCACAAAGTGACCCCGATCTGTGCCATCCAGCCAGGCGCAGGCCAGTCGCTCCCCTTCGTCGATGCTGACCGAAAAACTGCGCACACGGTCGAGAGCCCAATCGAAAGCGATTTCGCCATCGGGGTCGACCCCCATCTCAGGCATGGGCAAATCATCGGGTATCGCGCGGATAAACTGTTGCGCGCGCACCCAAGTCGCGGCAGCAACCGCCTCGGTGCCCTCGCCGCCCCATTCAGGCTTCCCACACTCTTCCACCACCTCGCGCAGCTCTTCCAATGCCCGCGATTTTTTGCCGAAGAGTGCCTCAGAACTCTCGGTTTGCGCATGCACAGCCCGTATCATCCGCGAAGTGAATTCCGCTTCGCCAGAAATAGCCGAGCCAGATGCGCCGATAGACCCTAACATAGCATTAAGACTGCGGGTGTTGGAAGAGGTTGAGGCATGACTCAGTTAGTAAATTGCGAAACAAGCTGTTTTTCAAGCTCCTAAGTTGTTGAATTTCAGCAGCAATTTTCACCCATTGCAAGCCCACCGTCTTATTATATGATAAGGCTTCGAGGTCAAGGATTATGGGGAATCGGTTATTTTTCACCTCTTCTGAAGCCAGAATGATGTTCGCCACCAGACCAGACTTTTCGTCATGCACCTGATGCTGGTGCACAAATCGACGCATTTGCAGGTCGAAACCATCCTTCGAGCAGTCGGGTTTCACCGGTAACATGGTGAGGTATTGCCTCAGATCCAATTGCCCGTTTTCGCATGGGAGGGCAATGCGGTTGATGTAACGAAGGCCAATCTTTCGCAACTGAATGGGCTGGACGATTTGTTTGAAGGTCTCCCAGCGCGTTTCGATTTCTGCAAGATAATCATCCAAACTGGAGTAGGGTTTCAATCGGTTGAAAGAAAAGCCATTCCAGCGGATTTGAATAAGCTGCTTTTCATCTTCTGAGCGGAATTGCAAGGCACCCAAGCCGCGCTGGATGGTGACCGAAAGGGATTCTTGGCTCGGCCTGATTTCGTGCCCTTGAACAATGCTGCGCCTCTGGTGGGGGTAAGTGTCTTTGAAGCGCTCGAAGGCTTTCTGGTTCACCGCCTCAAAATCCAAATTGGGCGGGAGGTCGCAGTCGATATCCACGACCGCCTCGATAGTCGGGGCGTGCGGCAACTGGAAAGAGTCCGTCATGATTTGCGGGGCTGGAAGGGGGTGGCGTTTAGAAATCGAGGAGGTCGACGCTGAGGCGGACGCCGATGTCGCCTTCGCGGTCGGCTTCGTCGCGGAGGATGAGGCCGAGGAGGACTTCCCAGGTGTGGCCGATGCGGGTGGCAAGGGTGTAGCGTTGCTCGGCCAGGCGGTTGTCGCGGGTGTCGAGGCGGAGCTGCGCCATGCCTCGGTAGCGCTCGTTGAATTTATAAAAACCTTCGAGCTGATACTGGGTGTAGGTATCGTTGAGGTGCGCCGAGCGCAGCGCCACCTGCCAGACGTCGCCGCTGGTGATGCGGATGCGTCCGTTGAGCTCGTCGAGGGTGCCGGAGTTGGTGTCGAGGCTGGAAAACAGCTCAAGCGCCAGCCAGTGCGCCGGGAAAAACTCCAGCTCGGCATAGGTGCGATCCCAGGTGTCGTGGCCGTCGCCAGTGTCGAAAAGCACGTCCTGATAGAGGTCGAATCGCGCGAGTTGCCGCACCTCGCCGGTGCGCGCCGAGCGGGTTTCGAGCACGTTTTCGATACCGAAGCGGGTGAGGTGCAGGGGCTCGATGCGGTCGAGGCTGCGGAGGTTGCGCGGCGAGATGGGGCGCGGGTAGTAGGTGCTGGTGGGCAGATCGACCGCCGGGATGCTGCTGCGCCCGGTGTCGGCGTGGGGCACGTAGCGGTAGCGCAAAACGGGGCGCAGGGTGTGGCGCAGGCCGTCGATATTCCAAACGGGGTTGGCGTAGTCCCACTGCGCGTGCGCCAGCAGCTCGGCATCGAACCCGATCTCGCCGAGCAGCCGCCAGTAGTCGTCCGCGCCGTCGGTGGGGTCGAAGTAGCCGGTGGTGTAGAGGCCGGCGGTGGGCGTGAGGCTCAGCCAGGGTCGGGGCGTCCAGGGGTGGTCGAGGGTGTAGCCGAGGTGGACGCGGTTGGAGGTCATTTCGGCGACGTTGGGCTGCTCGTATTCGAGCCGCGCATAGCTGGCCTGCATCCCGAAGAGCCAGGGCGAACCCTCGCGCAGGGGCGTCGGAAACAGCTCGTAACTCAGCTCGGGCAGGCGTTCGGGATAGCTCTGAAAATCGTTGGGGCGCACCCGTGCGAAGAGGGTCAGCGCCGAGTTCTCGCCCGAGCGCACCGCCTGAAAAAAGCTGTCAGGTTCGGGGTTGTCCTCGTAGTAATTTTCAAAAAAATCGCGCGTCACCTGAGAGTCGCTCAGCAGCCCGAGCCGGCCGGTGAGCTGCCAGGTCTCGCTGGGTTCGCCAAGGTGCTCCCAGTCGAGGAAGTAGCGGTCTTCGCCAATCGCCTCGCCATCGCTGCCGAAGCCCAGCTCGCCCTGATCGTGAATATAACCCGAACGCAGCCGCCCGCGCGCCGGGATCGCCCCCGAGGGCGAATAGCGCAGCCCCGGCCCGATTAGAAACCCGCGTTCGGTGTAATAGCCCAGCCGCGGCCCGATCCACAAGCCCGGTTGCAGACTGAAAAGCGCCTCCGCTTGGGCAAACGCGCCCAACTCCTCCTCGTGCCCCGCATCGGCATCCAGCTCAAGGAAGGTCGACTGCGGGTCGTAGCTCGCGCCCGGCCAGTAAAACACCGGTGTCCCGCCGATCAAGGCGGTCGGCGCTTCCACCGCAATCTTCTCATTGCGATTCAGGCTCAGCCGCCGCGCCCGCAGCCCCAGCGACCCCGCCGCCGGCTCGCCCAGCCGCGCCAGCACCTCCTCAAAATCCACCGCGTCGACATCGCCGCTCAGCCGCTCGCCCTCCAGATAATAGGGGTAGCGCCCCGCACGAAAATTCTCGGCGCTGAAGCTCCGCGTCTCCGGACGATACTCCAGGCGCTCGGCCAACATCCGCAGCGACCCGTTGGTCAGCCGCACATTCCCGATCGCCGTCACCACCCGCGAGGCCTGCAGGTAGCGAATCTCATCGGCCTGCAAGAGCAAGCGCCCATCCTCGAGCCGCGCATCGCCCGAAAACACGGCCACCTCCTCGCCGGCCTCCATCTCGTAAGCAATCGTATCGCCCGAAACATCCACCTGCGCCGACAAACCGGCCACGCCCAGCCCGAGCACCCACACCCACAGCCCAACTTGCCAAAAATCCTTCACTGCCCGCAGTTTGCCCAGCAACCCAGCCCCTCACAAGCCTATTTCTGCCACGCGCCTATCCAAGTAGCGCTTCTGGACAATCGACCCCGCAAAACCTCTGCGAGCTCCGCGCGCTCCTGTTATAAAAGAAAGGAGCAGCGCCTCCTGAGCGCCCTGCCCTACCGCAGTCGGCTCCGGCATGATTATTGCGCTGCGGTTGGCGTGAGAATCTTGCTCTATATTCCTTTGCGACTCCTTTTCGGTGCGGCGACGCTGTTGTTGCTGATGGCCAGCGCCAGTTCGGCCTTCGCTGCCCGAGGGGTCAATTTTCTGGTGATCGATAACGACGCGGTGGTAGGCACCGATTCTCAATACACGGCGGGCATCCGCTTTTCGCAGACCCGCGTCGCCGGTGCCCGCTCGCTCATGCCGCGCCCGGTGGAGCGTTTCGCTTCGACCCTCTTGCCGGGCGAGGGCACGGCAAGCCAGGGCTTGTTTCTGGCGCAGTATATTTTCACGCCGCAGGACAAGAACAAGATCGACCTCGGCTCCGAAGATCGCCCCTACGCCGGTTGGCTCGGCGGCGGCATCTGGTTGCGGGAGGCCACCTCCGCGGGTTCGGGCGCGCTCGGGCTGAGCCTCGGTCTGGTCGGGCCGTCGAGTCTGGCCGAAGCCGCTCAGGACAGCGTGCATGAGCTGATCGGCAGCGATAAATACGTCTGGTCGGAAGCGCTGAAGGACGAGCCGACCGTCAACCTGCACTACCGCATTCGGCGCGGCGTAGCCCAACCCGAGCTGCCGCTGGGCATCAACGCCGACGCCCACCTCGAAGGCGGTCTGGATGTCGGCACCGTCAAGACGCAGGCGCTGGCGCGCGTGCTCCTGCGCATCGGCAGCTTTTCGCCGGTCTATCACTTTCCCGCCGAGCGTTTTGGGCCGGGGCCAGAGATGTTGAACGGCCCCGACCCCAGCGGCCCGCAAATCGCCTTTCAAGTTGGGGTTGAAGGCCGGGCGGTCGCCCATGACATCTTTCTGGATGGCAACGTCTTCCACGACAGCCACAGCGTCGACCGCAAGCCTTGGGTCGGCAGCCTGGTCGCCGGCATCGACCTGCGCTGGGACAGCCTCGAAATCCGCTACAATATGGTCTTCAACACCCGCCAGTATGAGGGACAGGAGGGCGGCCACGACTTCGGCAGCCTGGTCGCCGCCTGGTGGTTTTGACCGCAATTACCGCTTGGTGAGAATGGATTCCGCAAAGCCTTCTAGCGAAAACCTTGGCTGAAGCCAGACGGCACTTTTAGTACCGTGAGTCCGAGCACAATACTTCGCGAAACACAGCCGCGTAGCGGTGTCAGATTGTAGCCGTGGCGCGTAAGCCCACGGATAAGGGGCAGCCTCAAATACAGAGCCGCGTAGCGGCGACAGAGGGTTTGTTGCATCTTATGCAAGATAACCTCTCGGTGAGTTATCTGCCGCCGCTCTGCGGCTGTATTTTGGG
>CAYQTM010000119.1:0-5914 GCA_964420355.1 uncultured Opitutales bacterium | reverse complement strand
ATGCTCAGAACTCAGAACTAATAGCTCAGAACTAACTTTGACCTTTGACCTTTGACCTTTGAACTTTGACCTTTGACCTTTGACCTTTGAACTTTGAACTCTGACCTACTGTAGCGAGGCGGCTTCCTGCTCTTCTTCGGCGGAGCGGGCTTCCTCGTCGGCCATGAGGGAGCGGCCTTTGCGGTCGCGGGCGATGAGCATGTAGAGAGCCGGGACGAAGAAGAGGGTGAAGAGGGTGCCGATCGACATGCCGCCGACCAGCACGAGGCCGATGCTGTTGCGCGCCTCGGCACCGGGGCCGGTGACGAGCACCAGCGGAAAGTGTCCGGCGATGGTGGCCACGCTGGTCATCAGGATGGGGCGGAGGCGCACTTTGGAGGCTTCGAGGATGGCCGCGCGCTTGAGCCGTCCCTGACGCTGGAGCTGGTTGGCGAACTCCACCATCAGGATGCCGTTCTTGGCGATCAGGCCGATCAGCGTGACCATGCCCACCTGCGAATAGATGTTGAGGGTGGTTGTCCAGCCGTCCGTCCAGTGCGCCACGTTGGGGTTGGGGATCTTCAGGAAGGTGAAGAAGAGGGCACCGAACATGGCCAGCGGCACCGACCCGAGCAGGATGACCAGCGGGTCGCGGAAGCTGTTGAACTGCACCGCCAGCACGAGGAAAATCAGCAGAATGGCAAAGGACATGGCGGGCAGAAAGCGGTTGCCCTCCTGCTTGAGCTGGCGCGCCTCGCCGGTGTAGTCGATGGTGTAGCCCTGCGGCAGAATCTTCGCCGCCTCTTCCTCAAGGAAGGCCAGCGCCTCGCCGAGCGGCTGGATGGTGACGCCCTGGAGCGTCACGGCATTGAGCTGCTGGAAGCGGTTGAGGGAGCGCGGCTGCACCTGCCGCTCGAGGTCGGCGATGGTGCTGAGCGGCACCAGTCCGCCGTTGGGTCCGGTGACGTAAATCTGCTTGAGTTGCTCGGCGTTGAGACGCCCGGTGCGCTCGATCTGCGGGATCACCTTGTAGCTGCGCCCGTCAATATTGAAGCGGTTGACGAAGTTACCGCCGACCATCGAGCCGACATCCGCTCCGACCTGCTGCATGTTCAGCCCCATCGCGCTCGCTTTTTCGCGGTCGATCACGATTTCGACCTGCGGCTGGTCAATCTTGGTGTCGAGCACCATGAAGGGGAAATTGCCGCTCTCCATCGCGGTCTGCTGGAGCTGGCGCGCAAAGTCGAGAATGAACTCCGGCTCGGCGGTCGAAGCGATGACGAACTCGACGGGGAAGTTGCTGCCGCCGGGCAGGGCTGGCGGAAGAATCGGGATAATCTGCACGCCGGGCACGGTCGAGACCTGACTCGCCACGTCGGCCTGAATCTCGAAAATGCTGCGGTCGCGCTCTGCCCAGGGTTCGACCACCATGCCGCTGAAACCGAAGTTGGGCGTGGTGATCTGGAAGGTGAACTCGGTCTCGGGGATGGACTCGAACTGCTCGTTGACATACTCGGCGTTGCGCACCAGCTCCTCGATCGAGGCGTTGGCAGGCATCTCGAGGATGCCGAAGACTACGCCCTGATCCTCGGTTGGCGCGAGTTCCTTGTTCGACATGGTGAACATCGGCACGGTGAGCACCGCGATGACCAGCCAGCAGAAGTAGAACACCGGGCGGATGCCGAGAGCGACATCGAGCGCCGCGCCGTAGATTTCGCGGATGCGGTCGAAGCCGTTGGTGATGAGCCGCGCCAGCCCGCGCTCGTGCTCACCGCCTTTGAGCAGCTTCGAGGCGAGCATGGGCGAGAGGGTCAGCGCCACGATGCCCGAGATGAAGACCGCGCCCGCCAGGGTGAAGGCGAACTCGCGGAAGAGCGAGCCGGTCAGCCCGCCTTGCAAGCCGATGGGCGCATAGACCGCGACGAGCGTCAGGGTCATGGCGATGATCGGCCCGACCAGCTCGCGGGCACCGACGATGGCCGCGCGGTGGGGTGCCATGCCGTTGCGCAGGTGGCGCTCGACGTTTTCGACCACCACAATGGCGTCGTCCACCACCAGCCCGACCGAGAGCACCACCGCGAGCAGGGTCAGCAGGTTGACCGTGAACCCGAAAATCTGCATGAGGAAGACCGCGCCGATCAGCGAGAGGGGGATTGCCAGCACCGGCACAATCACGGCGCGGAAGTTGCCGATGAAGAGGAAGATAACGATAATGACAATGAGCAGCGTCTCCAGCAGGGTCTTGGTGACCTCGACGATAGACTCCTCGATGTAAACGGTCGAATCGTAAGCGATGGTGGCGTCGAGGCCGCTCGGCAGGTCGCTCTGGATGGCGGCCATCTCTTGACGCACCCGGTCGATCACGTCGATCACGTTTGCGTTGGGCAGCGAGAACATCCCCACGAAGACCGCCTTTTGCCCGGAAAAGCGCACCTCGGCGTCGTAGCTCTCCGCGCCGAGCACCACCTCGGCCACGTCTTGCAGGCGGATCACGCTGTCGCCCTGCTGGCGGATGACCAGCCGCTCGAAGTCGGCGATCGAGTTGAGGTCGGTGTTGGCAGTGAGATTGGCGGTGATGAGCTGCCCCTTGGTCTGGCCGATGGCGGCGAGGTAGTTGTTCTGCGCGAGCGCCCGCCGCACCTCGCTGGGGCTGATGTTGAGGGCGGCCATGCGGTCGGCCTTGAGCCAGATGCGCATGGCGAAGATGCGCCCGCCGAGGATCTCCGCCCGCTGCACGCCCTCCAGCGCCGAGAGCCGGGGCTGCACCGCGCGCACCAGATAATCGGTGATCTCATTGGCCTCCAGAATGTCCGACGAGAACGACAGGTAGGCAGCGGCAAACTCGGAGTCCGCCGACTGGATGTTGATGACCGGCACCTCGGCCTCGGGCGGCAGGTCGCCGCGCACTTGATCGACCTTTGAGCTGATCTCCGATAGCGCGCGGGTGGCGTCGTAGTTGAGCCGCAGCCGCGCGGTGATGGTGGAAATCCCCTGGCGGCTCTCGGATTTGATGTAGTCGATACCGTCCGCCGCCGCGATGGCGCGCTCGATGGGCGTGGTGATGAAGCCGCGCACCAGCTCGGCATCCGCGCCCACATAGACCGTATTGATGACAATCGAGGCGATCTCACTGCGCGGATACTGCCGCACGCTCAGGGTGAAGAGCGCCTGCACCCCCGTCACCACAATCAGCAGCGACACCACGATGGCGAGCACCGGGCGCTTGACAAAAATATCGGTAAAGGCGCTTTTCATGCAGTAACAGGGAGTGTTGTGTGGGACAAGTGCATACTTCCGGAGTAAGATTACTCCTGAGCGCCCTGTCCGGCTTGAAGCCGAATAGCGGCATTATAGTCTAGCCGTGGGCGTGAACCCACGGTAAGAAGCAAAAAAAGTCTCAAGCCGCGTAGCGGTGACAGAAAGTGCGCGCAACCGATTCTATCGCCGCGATGCGGCTGTATATCATAAACACGGTGTTCCGTGGGCTTACGCCTACGGCTACAATCTGACGCCGCGATGCGGCTTCTTTCGATAAGCAACTTGTATCGCATCAGGGTTGCAACGGCAGTCTTACGCCTGAGCCAAGTCAGGCCAATCAGGTTTTACATAAAAGCCACAAAGGCTGGCGAGCCAATGTCGACTCGCAGCTAAATCAGTTCGCGGAGGAAGGCAAGCCGGGGCTTACATCTTGGCGATGACGGCGTCGCCGAAGGCCGAGCACTTGACCTCGGTGGCATCGGGGCGCATCCGGGCGAGGTCGTAGGTGACCGTGCCCGCGGCGATGGCACCTTCCATGCCCTTGATGATGCGGTCGGCGGCCTCGATCCAGCCCATGTAGCGCAGCATCATCTCGGCAGAGAGGATGACCGAGCCGGGGTTGACCTTGTCCTGACCCGCGTATTTGGGGGCGGTGCCGTGGGTGGCCTCGAAGATGGCCGCGCCGGTGTCGTAGTTGATGTTGGCGCCCGGCGCGATGCCGATGCCGCCGACCTGCGCGGCGAGCGCGTCCGAGATGTAGTCGCCGTTGAGGTTCAGGGTCGCCACCACGTCGTATTCCGCCGGGCGGGTAAGGATCTGCTGGAGGAAGGCGTCGGCGATGACGTCCTTGATAATGATGCCGTTGGGCAGCTCGCGCCAGGGGCCTCCGTCGAGCGGTTTGGCGTCGAAATATTTGTCGGCGGTCTGGTAGCCCCAGTCGCAGAAGGCCCCCTCGGTGTATTTCATGATGTTGCCCTTGTGGACAAGGGTCACACTCTTGCGGTCGTTCTCGATCGCGTATTCGATGGCCGCGCGCACGAGGCGCTCGGTGCCCTCCTGTGAGACAGGTTTGAGACCCAGCCCCACGGTGTCGGGGAAGCGGATTTTGGCGTATTTCTCGGGGAAAGTGGCCTTCAGCCAGTCCTTGAGCTGGGTGTCCTCGTCGCTGCCCTGCTGAAACTCGATGCCCGCGTAAATATCCTCGGTGTTCTCGCGGAAGATCACCATATCGACATCGCCGGGGCGCTTGACCGGGGTCTCGACCCCATCGAAGTGGCGCACCGGGCGCTGGCAGACATAGAGATCCAGCTCCTGCCGCAGCGCCACATTGAGCGAGCGGATGCCGCCGCCGACCGGCGTGGTGAGCGGCCCCTTGATCCCCACCTTGTATTCGCGAAAGGCGCGCAGGGTGTCCTCGGGCAGCCAGATGCCGAACTGGTCGAAGGCTTTCTGCCCGGCGAAGACCTCGAACCAGAGGATCTTCTTGCTGCCGCCGTAAGCCTTCTCAACCGCCGCATCGATCACGCGCTGCGAAGCCGCCCAGATGTCGGAGCCAGTGCCATCTCCCTCGATGAAAGGCAGCACCGGCTGATCCGGCACCTGGAGCACGCGGTTTTGAATGTCAATGGCCTCGCCCTGCGGCGGCGTCAAATTCTGGTAGTCAGACATGATGGGAATCCTCGGAGAAGCTCCTATTCAGCCCCCATCCGCCCGCTGGCTCAAGGCAAAACAGCAAAAAAACCCGCCCCAGCGGCGTTTTTGCGGCCAGCGGCGAGGCTTTTGCGAGTTTTTTGCAAAGGAATTCTCATCTTGGGCGACTTGTTTGGGTGGCTTATGGTTGTGGATACGGATGAGCGGGTGGAAGCGGCTTTGACGGAGGCTGGGCAGGTGCGTCGGCTGAGCGATTGGGCGGGGCTGGCGGCGCGTGAGCCGGTGGAGGTGGGCGTGGCCTGGGAGGCTTTGCCGCCAGAGACGCCGCCTTTGCAGCGGCGCGCTTTTGCGGCGTTGACGCGCTTTGCGCCCGAGCACTATGCGGCGGCGGCGCGGGCGGAGGATGCTTTTTTGATCGAAGGTCTGGAGGCGGCGGGCAGTCCGCTGGCGCGCGAGGTGGCGGCGGCGGCTCCGGCACGGGTGGCCGCGCGACTGGGGCAGGTCTGGCTCGATCCGCGTCCGCTGGCCGGGCGGCGGGGTTTGCGCGAGCGGATGTTGCCGCTGCTGCGGGGGCAGAAGGCTCGTCCCGATGTCGCCGCGCTGGAGGGGCGTCCGGAGGCGGTGCCGTTTACTTTTGAAGGCTGGGACGCGCGGGCGCCGCTCTTGCAGGCCGATCTGCGGCACCTGCCGGGCACCGAGGCCGCGAGCCTGTATTGGGCGCTGGCTGCCGATACGCCCGGCGAGGACGATCCGCGTGGCTTGTCGCTGGCCGAGGGTCTGCTGGCGCTGCGAGCCGATCCGCTCTGGCTGCACTACGAGAGCGCCCTGCGCGGGCAGTTTGCCGCCTGGGAGAGCTGGGTGGAGCAGGTGGTGGCGCGGCTGGGGCCGCAACGCTACCCGGCGCGGATGGCGCTGGCACGGGCGCTGGTGCACCGCGAGGCACCCCGGCTGGTGCGGGGCGAGGCGGTTGATGCGGCGCTCATTGAGCCAACGATAGAGTGGATCCGCGAGCCGCACTTTCAAACCC
>CAYQTM010000118.1:0-5922 GCA_964420355.1 uncultured Opitutales bacterium | reverse complement strand
AGGCGGTCGAGGCGGTCGGTGGCGATGCGGTCGCCCTCGCTGAGTCCGCTGCGGATCTCGCGCTGTTGAAAGTCGCCGATGCCCACCTCGACCGACACCGGCTGCACGCGTCCTTCGGCCTCCACCCGCCAGACCACGCCGTCGATCACCGCCCGACTCGGCACCACCAGCACGTCCTCGCGCTGCTCGCTCAGGATCGACGCCTCACCCGACAGACCCGGCAGTAGCTCGACCGGCTCGCTCGGCTCCAGTAACAGGCTGTAGCGCTGCGATTGGGGGTCGGCGGTTGGCAAGAGCTGGGCGACGCGCGAGCGAATGGACTCGGCGCGCACGGCGGGCAGGTTGATGGTGGCGGGCTGGCCGACGGCGACCTGCTTGAGGTCGCGCTCGCTGATTTCGGCGTAGATGCGGCGCTCGCTGGAGATCAAAGTGGCGATGGGCGAGCCGCCGGAGACGAGGTCGCCAATGTCGGCGCTCAGCGCGGCGACGGTGGCGGCGATCGGGCTGCGCAGCTCGTGGCGGTCGAGGCGCAGGCGCAGGCGGCGCAGCTCGTTTTCGAGTCCCTCGCGCTCGCGCTGGCGCTCCAGTTGCAGGCGCTCGCGGGCGGTTTGCAGGCGGCTGAGCTCGCGCTCGGCGTTGCGCTGTTGCTGGGGTGTGGCGCCGCCGGTTTCGGTCAGGCGTTGCAGGCGGTCGACCTCCTCCTCGGCGGCTTCGATCTGCGAATCCAGCGCCGAGGGTAGCTCGGCGAGGGCGTTCAGGCTGGCCAGCTCGCCTTCGATCCGTTCGATTTGCAGCTCCAGCAGGGCGGGGTCGATTCGCGCCAGCAGGTCGCCCGCCGCGACGCGGTCGCCCGGCTCGACCGCCAGCTCGACGATGCGCCCCGGCTCCTCCGAGCGGTAGATCAGCCGCTGCCCGGCCTCGACGCGCACGGTCGCCGGCACCACCGCCGTCCCCTGTCCGCCCCCGCCCTCGGCCACCGGCACCACTGGCCCGCGCAGCCCCAGCCGCATTGCCAGCCCGACTCCGGCCACCAGTAGCAAGAGCAGCGCTATCCAGCCAATCCGTTTCACTCTGCCAGCAAACCGCGCCTGCGCCCATAAGTCGACCGAATTTTGCCTAGCCACCAGCGCGGCGCTCGGTTAGCTTGGCAGCATGAGTGAGGATGCACCGGATGTGTTGGATTTGAGCGCCAAGGGGAAGCGCTTTGGCGTGCTGGCCGCGCGGTATAATGTGCGGCTGGTCGAGGGGATGCTGGCGCGCTGCGTGGCCACGCTGGAGGCAGCGGGCGGGAGGGTCGATGTGTATCGCGTGCCCGGCTCTAACGAGCTACCTTATGCTGCGGGCGCCCTGCAGCGCGCGAAGCCTCACGATGCGTTGATATGCCTCGGCGTGATTATTCGGGGCGAGACTGCGCACCACGATGTGATTGCGCACAGCACCGCCGCCGCGCTGCATGGGTTGGCCATTGACGCGCAGGTGCCGGTCATCAACGGCATCATCTGCGCCGAGACTGAAGCGCAGGCCGAGGCGCGCACCATCGGCAAGCACGACCGCGGGCCGGAATTCGCGCGCGCGGCCATCGAGATGCTGCATTTTCTCAAAGACTGAGCATGGCGGATGAGTCGGCAGAGGGCGTGCTCGCGGCGCTGCAGGAGCGGCTGGGGTATCGCTTTGACGATCCGGCGCTGCTGGAGCAGGCGCTCACGCATCCGACGTTTGCCCGCGACCAGCAGCTCGGTGCCACCGCGCACAACCAGCGGCTGGAATTCCTCGGCGACTCTGTTCTCCAGACCGTGCTCTCCGAGGCGCTTTTCGAGCGCTATCCCGAGCAGCGTGAGGGTCTGCTCTCGCGCTGGCGCTCCATGCTCTGTAAAGGCGAGACGCTGGTGCGACTGGCCGACGAGCTGCGTCTGGAGCCGGCGCTGCGGATCGGCGAGACCGAGCGCCAGACTCGCGGACGCGCCCGCCGCCTCGAAGACGCGCTTGAGGCGCTGATCGGCGCGCTCTACCTCGACGCCGGCTGGGAGCGCGCCCGCGCGGTGGTGCTTCGGCTCTACGGCGACCTTCAACAGCGTCTCGAAGCGACCGAAGCCCGCCACAACGCCAAGGGGCGCCTTCAGGAATACGTGCAAGGGCTGTCACCCGCGCCGGAGCTGAGCTACCATCGCCTCGATGCCACCGGCCCCGATCACCGCCGCCATTACACGGTCGAAGTCCGCATCGACGACACCCCTTTCGGCACCGGCTCGGGCACCTCGATCAAAGCTGCCGAAAACGCCGCAGCGAATCAGGCCATTGAACGGCTCGACCTGCAAGCGCCCTGACCGGGACTCAGTTGCCTTGCTGGGTTAGCTTCCAGTTGAGGTATTCTCGGCGCTTTTGCTCGGTTTCGGCGATTTGGCGCTGGATGATGGGTTCGTCGGGATTGCGGATGTTGCCGGCGGTGCGGGCGGCGTCGATGCTTCTCTGCAGCTCGCGCCGCAGGCGTGCCAGATCGCGGTCGTAGCGCTCGAGCATGGCATCGCTCTCGCCCTTCAGTTCGTTGACGGTGCGCTCGGTCAGGTCGAGGAAGCTCACCTCAAACTCGCGCCCGTCTGAGGTGCGGCGAAAACGCACCGCGCTGTCAAAGACATACAAAATCTCGCCCTCGACGGTGCGCCCGTCGCGCGAGCGCAGCGTCATAATGCGCTTGCCCGCGCTCGATTGCTCGGCCACTTCGGCCTCTCTTTCATACTTCAGCGGCGCTTTTTGCAGGCTGGGCATGCCCTCGCCGTCGTGGTTGAAATACCACCAGCCACCGTAGCCCACTGCCCCGAGAAACAAAAAGAAAAGGAGGTTCCACTTCATGACACTAACGCAGAGTGAGGTGACGGGAGCTAACGTCAACTTTAATTAGAAAAAACCACCGATCTATAAGCCGTAATTATGCAGTGGTCGAGGCGGCGCGGTTTCGGGGACGGACGCGAAAGCGGCGGCACCCGTGTGGATGCCGCCGCGCATAAGCATTTTGGGTGAAAGGTTCGCTTGGGTTAGCGTTCCTGCCACCAGGGCGTGTGCTCGGGTTCTTCGTCGGCAGCGGCCTTGCGCTCGGCTTCGAGTTCAGCTTCGCGGGCGGCGCGCAGGGCTTCGTTTTGCTGGTTGAGCTGGTTGATGCGCTGGCGCTCGGAGCGTTCCATCTTGGCGCGTTCGAGGTTCATGAGGTTGGCTTTTTCGTCCTCGGGAACCACATAGCCGGGGATGTCACGCGGGGTGATGCCCATCTGGCCCATGAGGCGCGGGTCGATGATATCGCGGTAGGTGGTGCCATCGGGGTTGAGGGTGCGCGCGGTGATAAAGATCACGAGGTTGCGGCTGGTTTCGTTGACGCTCTTGTTGCGGAAGGCGCGCCCGATGCCGGGGATGTCGCCGAGGACTGGCACCTTGGTCTGGCCGTTGGAGGTGTCGCTCTCGACCAGCCCGCCGATGGTGAGGGTATAGCCGTCCTTGATTGTGATGACGCTCTCGGTGCGGCGGGAGGCGATGATCGGGATCTCGGCTCCGCTGGCACCGCCGAAGTTGACGGTGCCCTGGCGGCTGCTGACCTCGGGGAGCAGCCTCATGTTGATGAAGCCTGCGCTGTTGACCTGCGGGGTCACTTCGAGGTTGATGCCGATGTCCTCGTATTCAAAGCCGCTCACCTCGAAGGTGCCGCGCTCGTCGTTGTAAGTGTATTGCGGAATGGGGAACTTCTCACCAATCGCGATGAGCGCCGCCTCATTGTTGAGGGTCACCACGGTCGGGTTGGAGACCAGCTTCACGTCGGTCGTGCTCTTGAGGGCACTCAACACGACGTTGAAGGCATCCGCGCTGAAGACCGCACTATCAATCCGCCCCTGAGCGACATCCGAGAGGGTGACGTTTTCGATTTGGGTGATGTCAGAGTCAAAAGTGCTCCTCGCATCGACCAGTGTGTCTCCGGTGAGATTATCGACCAGCGTGCCGCTGGTATTGCCCCTACCTTCGCCTTCGACGCTGGAGCCTTCGCTATCAAAGGAAACGTCGCCGGTTCCTTCGGTAGTGTTGAAACTGCGGCTGGTGGAGTCAGTGCGATTCCACTGGCGATTGATGTCGCTGACGCCGACTTGCCAGCCATTGAGGGAGGCCCAGTTGACGCCAATGTTTTCGACGTCGCGGTCGGAGACCTCGATGAATTTGGATTCGATCATGACCTGCTCGGTTGGGCGGTCGAGGCGCTCGATGACCTCTTGAATGCCGTTCATCTTGCTGGGGCGCTCGGTGATGAGGAGGGCGTTGGCGCGGCGGTCGACCTGAATCTGCCCGCCGACGCCGGGATCGACCAGCGGTGCGAGGGAGTTTTGCAGCTCGGGCGCATCGGCGTAGTCGATGACAAAGACGCGGGTGGTGGTCGGCTCGGCGGCGAGTTCTTCCTGACTCTTGATCTTGATGATGTTGCGTTCCTCGACGTAGGTGAAGCCCACCTGTTCAAGGACGACGTCGAAGACATCGCGCCAGGTGACGTTGCGCAGTTTGATCGAGGTGTTGCCGACGAGGGTGTCGGGGATAACCACGTTCAGCTCATAAAGGTCGGCGACCTGGCGGATGATGGTGCGAATTTCGGCATCGGGAAAGTCGACGGAGATCAGCTCCTCGCGCTCCTTTTGGGCGGAGAACTCGGGTGCCGCAGTCTGCGGGAGCTGGGTGGTGATGCCGGGCGTCGGGGCATCGGGCACGGTGACGGCGGGGATGTCCTCGGGCGCGGGCGGGGTCATCGCCTCCTCGTCGGGGGTCATGACGGGCTCGCTCATGCCGGTGTCGGCCTCGGGGCTGACTGCCGTGCGCCGAGGCGTGCCGGCGTCGCTGACCGGGAAGACCTCCAGCCTGCCGTCCTCGGTGAGGGCGAAGGCGTGGCTGCTGTCGGCGAGGATGGCGTCGATGGTTTCGGTGGCCGTGCGCGCCTCGCTGGGCAAATTGATGGTTTCCTGCATGGCCATTGTGGTGGGCAGGTCGACGTCGAGTCCGAGCAGGTCGCCCACCGTCTGGAGGGCATCGGCACGGGACTGCCCGTCGATTCCCAAGGTCAGCACCGACTCATCGGGGCTGCCTCCGGACGCGGGCGGGGTCTGGGCTTGGAGGGCGGTGGCCACAGTCAATAATAGACCGAGACCGAGGCAACTGAGGGTTCTGATTTTCATAATGCGGTTGGGCTGAAAGCTTGAATTTGTTGTGCGGGGGCGCAGGGGCGCGGTGTGTTCAATCGTGTTGTCAGTTTCGCGTGATGCTGCCGCCGGAGCCTTGCTCCGGGAGGGCGAAAGTCATGGAAGTGCCGTTGGTGGCGAGGGTGAAGTTGCGAGTGGTGATTTCGGTGACTTCGATTTTGAAAGACTGGTCGGGGCGGTCGATTGGGTTGGCGGTGAAGGTGTAGCCGAGGCGCGCCATTTCGCCGCCCTTGAGCACGAGCACTGCATTGCCGCCGAGGGAGAGGCTGCCGCGAATGTTCTCCGAAAAGTCTTCGCCCGCCTGCACGAGGATCTGCTGGGCGCTGACCGTGGGGCGCTGGGGCTGGGTGTCTTCGACCTCGATCTCGGCCTCGGGCAGGGGCTGCTCAAAAAGGAAGGGGTTGGGCAGGTCGTCGAGGCGGGCGGTGAAGCCGGGGTCGCGGAAGTTGACCAGCCAGTCGGCGATCTGCATGGCCTCGATGCGGCGCTCGGCGGGCAGCACGGCGTCGGCGGGCGCACGCACATTGATCTTGAAGCTGGCCGGGCGCTCCAGCGCGGCGGGCGCGGGCGTGGACGCGGCATCGGTCGCTGGCTCGGTCTGCGCGAGCCGGCAGAGGGGCGCGAGGAGGGTGGGGCGGGCTGGTGCAAAGGGACGCATGGGGGGGCAGGGGTTAGTTTTCGCTGAGTGGCCGGTCGGGGGGGAGGG